>JBLNBI010000049.1:0-3162 GCA_050259815.1 Actinomycetota bacterium
CATGCCGACCAAGTTCCTCCGCAACAGGTTCTTCGGCCGGGAATTCACCTTTGCCACCCCCCACGTCGACATCGACCTGGTTATGCCGAAGCGCGGCATGGCCCCCTTTGTCCATCCGTCCCTTCCCGGCAAGGCCACGGCGAGCCAGGGCTTCACCATGAAGACCTACGTCCCCCCGACCCTGAAGCCCAACAAGATCATCACTCCCGAGCATCTTGGTACCCGCCTTCCCGGCGCCACCATCTACGACGAGAGTCCCGATGTCCAGCTCGCCCTGGCGTCCCTTATCGGTGAGCGGATCGCCGAGATTAACGACGAGATCGCCTTCCGCTGCGAGTGGATGGCGGCGCAGGCCCTCTTCACCGGCTCTATCCCCGTCGTCGGCGAAGGGTACAACCAGACCATCGATTTCGGCCTGCTCAACACCCACAACATCACCCTGCTCAATGCCGCCAAGTGGGATCAGAACACCTCCACCCCCTGGACCGATCTCCAGTCGGCGTGCCGTCTCAACCGCGACGACGGTCAGGTCGTCAGCGACACCGCCGTCTTCGGCTCCAACGCCTGGGCGCTGTTCCGCGACTGGCTCTCCACTGAGGCCAACAAGAAGTATCTGGACATGGTCAACATGCAGCTCGGCATGGTCTCCCCCACGCCGGTGGACAAATACACCACCTACTGCGGCACCATCCGCGACGCCGACATGGTCCTCGATCTCTTCACCTACTCAGCCCAGTACCTGGACGGCGCCGACAACATGCAGCCGTATGTTCCGGCCGACGAGGTCTTCATCGGCTCCACCCAGGCCACCGGCAACCAGGAGCTGTACGGCGGCATCCAGTCCCTCTACGTTCCGAGCGGCAAAACCAAGCTGTTCATCGACAGCCAGGCCAAGAAGAACCCGGAGAGTATCGAAATCCTCCCCCAGTCCAAGCCGCTTATCACGCTCCTCGAACCGAAGGCCGGCACCCGCATCAAGGTCAAATAGGCCAAACCGTAGGGGCGGGGTTTCCCCGCCCTGACATCAACTCCACCGGAGATCATCATGGCGAAAAAACTCATCACCTGCGAGGTCCTCTCCACCGTCAAGGGACTCTTCAAGGATAGCCCGAAAGAATTCACCCACGCCGGCACCGCCGACAATCCCTGTCTCGTCGACCTCCCGGATAACGATGAAACCAGGGAGCTGATTGCTTCCCGCGTCATCCGCATCTGGCCCGGCCCGCAATCGGCAGCCGCCGCATCGTCCAAGGACACCGAGACCCAGGAGTCCCTGAAATCCTCCCAGGCGGCTCTGGCCCAGGCCAAAACCCAGCTGAAGGAAGCAGAAGAAGCTGCTGCTTTTCTCCGGAAGGCACTGGAGGGGATTCTCTCCCTCGATAGCCTGGACGCGGTCAAGGCCGCTGCCGAGAAGGCGCTCAAGTAGATGGATTTCGCCGCCGACGTGGACATCTTTTTTGCCGACTCTCCTTATTCGCTCACCGTCGGCGCCGAGACCATCCCGTGCCTTTTCGACAACCCCTTCGACACGACGGATATGTTCACCGGACAGGTCGCCACCTCCGCCCCGGTGGCCACGGTCAGAAGCACCGACGTAACGGCCCTCGGCATCGGGTACGGCACCCAGGTCGCCGTCCTTAAGAATGGCTCCCAGTTGCACACCGGCCGGGTGACGTCTCTGCAACCCGACGGCGAAGGGCTCACCCGGCTTGTATTGGAATTCGATGTGATGGAGGCATGACTATGGGCGAACACGAATTACAAGTACACGAGGCGTGTACGGCACACAGCGGCATGGAATCCCGCAGTAAGACAATCCTGTGGCTCCTCGGCATCATCATCCCCCTGATCATCGTCATAGGGGGGGGGCAGTTTGCCATTCTCCTGGACATGAAACAGCAAATTGGGGGGTTCACGTACCGATTTACGGCCGCAGACGAGAGCGACAAAGCCCTCCGGGAAAAAATGAGCATTCTGGAGCAGCGAATGCTGCACATCGAAAGCCGGCTGAATGGAGAACCCAGATAAATTTTGCCACTGGTACCTGCGACAAAAGTTTCACTGCCGCTGGTGGTGGGAGGGAACATGTCACAGACCGTCCCGGCCCGAGAAGTCATCAACCTCGTCGTACCCGCGCTGAATGTCCTGCGCGGGCTCGAACAGGACCTCATGGAGCACCCGGACTGCCCCTTCCGGAAAACAGCCGGTGCGGCGGTCAACAATCTGATGGATCTGGTGAATCTCGCGAAAGGAGATCCCCATGAGCAAGATCTGCCACCAGACCGGCTACCCGGTCTGAAATAGTTGCTGCCCCTGCGGTCTGCCGTGCGCAGACTCCGATTTCGACCAACCGAAGGAGACCAATGATGGAAAAAATGAATGAATACGTCCTGGCCGTCCTGGCCCTGCTGCTCGGCATCCTCCTCACCGTGATGGTCATGAAGGTCCCGGGCATGGAATTCTCCGTATCGTCCACGGTTGTCCAGTGGATCGTGAAGGAAACCCTCTACATCGTCTTCAGCGGACTTGGGCTGCTCTTCCTGGCGGGTTGGCGGTTCAATCTGGTGCAGGCGCTGCGTGCCACCCCGGAAAACCTCATCGGCCTCGCCATCCTGGCCGGCTTCTGGCTGCACGGCTTCGCCACGGTGCTCGGCCGGTGAAAGGCCTCATCCTCGGCATACTGCTCCTCCCGGTCGTCGCCTTCGGCGGCGCCCTCCAGGACGCGGTGATTAAGGAGGCGAAGAACCTTTCCCGAGTCCGGGAGCGCACCAACCGCAACGACGCCCCGGAAATCGACCGCATGCTGGCCTACCAGGGCCTTCCCCCGCGCCTTTCCTGGTGCCTCGCCTACTGCGTCTGGTGCTATCACGTCGCCGCCGATTCCATCCGGATCAGGAACCCCTTGCCAAAGGTCGCCCGCTGTTCCCTGTTCTGGAACATGGCCGGAGCGGATCCCTGGCGCTACCGGGTCATCCGCCCCGAAGACGTAGCCTGGGGTGAGCGTCTCCAACCGGCCGACGTCGCCATCTTCAGTCACAACCCGCAGCCGGGCAAAGCCAACTGGGACGGCCACGCCGCTCTCGTCGAACGCCAACTCACCGCCACCACCTTTCGCACCTGGGAGGGGAACACCACCCCGGGCCCGCAAGGCAACCAGCGCGA
>JBLNBI010000050.1:0-5599 GCA_050259815.1 Actinomycetota bacterium
ATCCTATCCCCCGATCCGGTGCCCGTCCTCTCTGGCTCCTGCCCGTGCCCCGGCCTCTGCCGGAGGTGGCGGGGCGGCCCCAATGGGGCGGCGGGCTCAATCTCCTGGCAGGCCCGGAGCGCCTGGAAAGCGGCTGGTGGGACGAGGGCGAGGCCACCGGAGACGTGCGGCGGGACTACTTTGTGGCCGGCAACGACCATGACCAGCGCCTGTGGATTTTCCGCAATGCGGAGGGCTGGTTCCTGCACGGAGTCTTTGCATGAGCCTTCCCGGCTATGCCGAACTCCACTGCCTCTCCAATTTCAGTTTCCTGCGGGGGGCGTCCCATCCCGAGGAGTTGGTGGAGCGGGCCAAGGCCCAGGGCTACTCCGCCCTGGCCCTGACCGACGAATGTTCCCTGGCGGGGGTGGTACGGGCTCACCAGGCGGCCAAGGAATTCAAGCTCAAGCTCATCATCGGTGCCGAATTCACCCTGTCCGACGGCCTGAAGCTGGTTCTCCTGGCCCAGAACAAGGCCGGCTACGGCAATCTTTCCGCCCTTATCACCCTGGCCCGGCGCCGGGCGGAGAAGGGCGCCTACCTGCTCACCCGGGGCGACCTGGAATCCTTCACCCCGAGCGGTGCGGTGCCCGAGTGCCTGGTCCTCTGGGTGCCGGGGCCGGAAGCCAAGGCGGAGGACGGCCGCTGGCTGGCGAAGCGCTTCCCCGAACGGGCCTGGATCGCCGCCGAACTGCACTGCGGCCCGGACGATGCTGCCTGCCTCCAGGAGCTGCGCCGGCTCTCGGCGGAAACCGGCCTGCCCTTGGCGGCGGCGGGGGATGTCCATATGCACGTTCGGGCCCGGCGGCCTCTCCAGGACGTACTCACCGCCCTGCGCCTCAAGACCACGGTGTTCGAGGCAGGCTTCGCCCTGTTCCCCAACGGGGAGCGGCATTTGCGCTCGCGGCTGCGGCTTTCCCGTCTCTATCCGCCGGATCTGCTGGCGGAAACCCGGGTGATTGCCGACCAGTGCGACTTTTCCCTGGAGGAATTGCGCTACGAGTATCCGGAGGAAATCGTCCCGGCTGGCGAAACCCCGGCTTCCTGGCTGCGGGCCGAGGTGGAGCGGGGGCTCCGGGACCGCTATCCCCGGGAGATTCCGGCCAAGGTGCGGGATCAGGTCGAGTACGAACTCGCCTTGATCACCGAACTTGGTTACGAGGCCTATTTCCTGACGGTGTACGACATCGTCTCCTTCGCCCGCAGCCAGCGCATCCTCTGCCAGGGGCGGGGCTCGGCGGCCAATTCGGCGGTGTGCTACGCCCTGGGGATCACCGAGGTGAATCCGGCCCACTCGTCCCTGCTGTTCGAACGCTTCATATCCCGGGAGCGGGGCGAGCCGCCGGACATCGACGTGGATTTCGAGCACGAGCGGCGGGAGGAGGTGATCCAGTACATTTACCGGAAGTACGGCCGGGAGCGGGCGGCCCTGGCGGCGGCCCTCATCACCTACCGCACCAAGGGGGCGCTGCGGGACGCCGGCCGGGCCCTGGGCTTCGGCCTCGCCCAGATCGACGCCTTGACCTCGTCCCTCGCCTGGTGGGACAAGCGGGACCAGTGGCCGGAGCGCTTCCGGGAACAGGGCCTTGACCCGGATTCCCCCCGGGTGTCCAAGTGGCTGATCCTGGCCGAGGCCCTGCGGGGTTTCCCCCGCCATCTGACCCAGCATGTGGGGGGCTTCGTCATCTCCCGGGGGCCGCTCTCCCGCCTGGTCCCCATCGAGAACGCCGCCATGCCCGAGCGCAGCGTCATCCAGTGGGACAAGGACGACCTCGACGCCGTCGGGCTCCTCAAGGTGGATGTACTGGCCCTGGGCATGCTCACCGCCATCCGGCGCACCCTGGACATCGTTGTCGGGCGCCGGGGCAAGCCTTTCCGCATGCAGGACATCCCCCCGGACGTGCCGGCGGTGTACGACATGATCTGCGCCGCCGACACCATCGGCGTCTTCCAGATCGAATCCCGGGCCCAGATGGCCATGCTGCCCCGGCTGCGGCCCCGGGCGTTCTACGACCTGGTGGTCGAGGTGGCCATTGTCCGGCCGGGGCCCATCCAGGGGGATATGGTCCATCCCTATCTGAGGAACCGACGCAACCCCGAACTCATTGAAGAAATAACCCCGGAAGTGGATGCGGTGCTGGAGCGCACCTGCGGCGTGCCCATCTTCCAGGAGCAGGTGATGCAGCTGGCGGTGGTGGGGGCCGGCTTTACACCGGGCGAGGCCGATCAACTGCGCCGCTCCATGGCCGCCTGGCGCCGCAAGGGCGGCCTGGAGCCCTTCGAGCAGAAGCTGATTGGCGGCATGACTGCCCGGGGCATATCGGAGGCCTTCGCCCGGCGCATCTTCGCCCAGATCCAGGGCTTCGGCGAATACGGGTTTCCTGAGAGCCATGCGGCCAGCTTTGCCACACTGGTCTATATCTCCGCCTGGCTCAAGTGCTTCGAGCCGGCGGCCTTCCTGTGCGGCCTCTTGAACAGCCAGCCCATGGGCTTCTATCCGTCTTCGCAGCTGGTCCAGGATGCCCGCCGGCACGGCATCGAGGTGTTGCCGCCGGAGGTCAATGCCAGCGCCTGGGACAACGAGGTGAAGCCGGACGGCTCGGTCCGCCTCGGCTTCCGGGAAATTGCCGGTTTTCGTAAAGAGGCGGCGGAGCAACTGGTCGCCGCCCGGGAGGCCGGCAACTTCCGGGATGTGGCCGACCTGGCGGCCCGTTCCCGGCTATCCCAGCGGGACCTGGACCTCCTGGCCGCCGCCGACGCCCTGACCAATCTTGCCGGCCACCGCCGCCAGGCGGCCTGGGCGGCGAGCGCCACGGCGGTGCAGGGCGACCTGTTCGACGGCGTGCCTCCCGCCATGGAGATTGCCGCCCAACTGCCGGCACCGGGGGAGGGGGAAAATCTGGTGGCGGACTACCGCAGCCTGGGGCTGACTTTGCGCCGCCACCCTTTGACCTTGCTGCGTTCCCAGCTGACGGCGCGGCGCTTCGTGGCCGCCGCCAAATTGAAGGAGGCCGGCGACCGGGCCCTGATCCGCGCCGCCGGCATTGTCACCTGCCGCCAGCGGCCGGGGACCGCCAGCGGCATCGTCTTCATCACCCTGGAGGACGAAACCGGGCTCATCAACACGGTCGTCCATTCCTACCTGGCCGAGCGCCAGCGGCGGGAGGTGCTCCAGGCCCGGCTTTTGGGGGTCTTCGGCCAGCTTCAGCGGGAAGGGGAAGTGGTGCACCTGGTGGCCAAGCGCCTGGTGGACCTCACCCCCTGGCTGGGCCGGTTGGAGACCATCAGCCGGGATTTCCACTAATTCCCGCGGGCCCGCCGGACAGTCACCGTTTCGCCGCCGATCCCCCAGTTGTCCATCTCCACCTCGTCGATTACCACCACGGTGGTCTGAGGATTCTTGTTCAGCACCCGCTGCAGCAGGCCGGTGACGCCGGCGATCAGCTCGGCCTTCTGTGCTGCAGTGGCGCCTTCCTTGGTGATCTTGATATTTACGTAGGGCATGTTTCGCTCCTCAGTGCGGGGATGGGACGGGACGCCAGGTAGGCGCCCAGGGAAACCGCCAGCAGGCCGCCGGCCAGCCAGAGGGTGAGCGGTTCGGCCAGGAGCGGCACGGCGGCGAGGCCGGCCAGTACCGGCACCAGGCCGATGAGGGCGCCCACCCGGGGAGCGCCCAGGGATTCCACTGCCTTCAGGTAGAGCACCATGGCCAGGATGGTCGGGCCGATGCCCTGGTAGAGGCCCTGAAAGAGGATGGTGGACAAGGGGGCAGCGTCCAGGGCCTTGGGCAGGGCGGCGAAGTAGATGGGCAGGAAGATGGCCGCCGAGCCGATGGCGATGAAGCGGGTCAGCAGCCAGGGGTCGAAGCGCCAGCGCTTGGCCAGCACGCTGAACACGGCCCAGACGGCGGAGGAGGCGAGGATCAGCCCGTCGCCGGCCAGCGTGTCGGCGGACCATTGGCTGGAGAGCAGCGGCACGGCGGTCAGGCCGATGCCGCCCGCGATGGCGGAGTAGCCGGCGGTGCGGGCCGGGCTGGGCCGCTCGCCGGCGATGATCCAGGCGGCGATGGCGATGAGGAAGGGCTGCAGGCCCGGCAGCAGGATGGCGCCGTGGGCCGCAGGCACGCTCTTGAATCCGGAATAGACCAGGACCCCGTAGCCCACCCCGCCGAGAATCGCCAGGGCCCACAGCCTTAGGTCGCGCCAGGCGGCAGCCGGCAGGCGCCCGGCGAAAAGGGCGAGGAGGAGGGCGGCAGTGCCCAGGCGCAGGGCCAGAATGTCGTAGGGGGTGAGGGCGCTCTTGCCGCCCAGCCGGGAGACGAGAATGAAGCCTGTCCAGATGGCGACGGTGCCGAGGGCGGCCAGGTAGCCGGTGCGATGGGATGGAGTGTTCATTGATCTTCTCCTGTAGGGGATGGATGCAGACTACAGGAGCTTGTTGTTCTCAAAAAATGAATTAATATGAAGAAATCCATCTCGAGAAAAGAATTATGGATCTTGACGATCTCGCTATTTTCCAGGCCGTCATCCGCGAGGGCGGCATCACCCGGGCAGCGGAAAAGCTCCACCGCGTCCAGTCCAACGTGACCACCCGCATCCGCCAACTGGAGGAAGACCTTGGCGTTCCCCTCTTTGTGCGGGAGAGCAAGAAGCTCATTCCGTCCCCCGCCGGCCGGGTGCTGGAGGACTACGCCCGCCGGCTCCTGGAATTGGCGGCGGAGGCCCGGGGGGCGGTGGCCGGCAGCATGTCCCGGGGACGGCTGCGGGTCGGGGCCATGGAAAGCACGGCGGCGGCCCGCCTATCGCCGGTCCTGGCCGCTTTCCACGGACGCTACGAGAGCGTCCAGTTGGAGCTGCGCACCGGCGCTACCGCCGGGCTGGTGGCGGAAGTCCTCGACGGCACCCTGGACTGCGCCCTGGTGGCCGGGCCGGTGGTCGATCCCCGCCTGACTTGCACGCCGGTTTTCGAGGAGGAATTGGTGGCCGTGGCGGCGGCGGATCATCCGCCGGTCAAGCGGGCCGCCGATCTCAAGATCCGCAATCTCCTCACCTTCGAGTCCGGCTGCGCCTACCGGCAGCGCCTGGAAAGCTGGCTGGCCAGCGAAGGGCTGGTGCCGGAGCGCTTCATCGAGCTTTCCTCCTACCACGCCATGATCGGCTGCGCCGCCTGCGGCATGGGCGTCGCCCTGGTGCCCCGGAGCCTGCTTGCCTGCCTGCCGGCGGGAGACAATGTTTCCGTCCATGCCCTGCCGGCCGCCCAGGCCCGGACGACGACGGTGCTGGTCCAGCGGGCCGGCGTGCCGGCCCCGACGGTGGCTGCCTTCCTGTCCCTCCTGGCGGATATGGGAGAAAAGGCCGAGGTCGTTGAAACCAAAGGAGAAAGGCCGGTCATGGCCGCTTGATATCCATTTGTGCTTGAGCTCGGGATTTGAGGAAAAGTCCGTTTTTCGGCTATCATTCTTTTTTCCCGCAGCCTGTTTTTCCATGACCAAATACGTTTTTGTGACAGGTGGTGTCGTGTCCTCTTTGGGCAAAGGCATCGCCGCCGCGTCGCTCGGGGC
>JBLNBI010000051.1:0-12739 GCA_050259815.1 Actinomycetota bacterium
GCCCAGTGCCCGTCCATCGACCCGGCCTGGGAAGATCCCGCCGGCGTGCCCATCTCCGCCTTCATCTTCGGTGGCCGCCGCGCCACCACCGTGCCGCTGGTGTACGAAGCCTTCAACTGGAACTACGGCGTCTACATGGCCGCCACCCTGGGCTCCGAGACCACTGCCGCCGCCTTCGGCGCCCAAGGCGTTGTCCGCCGCGACCCGTTCGCCATGCTGCCCTTCTGCGGCTACCACATGGGCGACTACTTCAACCACTGGCTGCGCATGGGCCACACCGTGGAAGACACCCCGAAGGTCTTCTGCGTCAACTGGTTCCGCATGAACGAGAAGGGCGAATTCATGTGGCCCGGCTTCGGCGACAACATGCGCGTCCTGAAGTGGATCGTCGAGCGCTGCAAGGGCAAGGTTGCCGCCAAGGAAACCACCCTGGGCTGGATGCCGAAGTTCGAAGACATCGACTGGACCGGCCTGGAAATCTCCAAGGAAGAGTTCGAGTCCCTGACCCAGATCGATGCCGATGCCTGGAAGTCCGAACTGGCCGGGCACAAGGAGTGGTTCGACAAGATGGGCGAGAAGATGCCGAAGGAACTCACCCTGAAGCGCGAACTGTTCGAAATGGGCCTGTTCAAGGACGCTGCCTAACCTAACCCTAGGCATTGCCGTCTAATAGTGGCCGCCCTCGGGCGGCCATTTTCGTTCTAATATCCCGCCGATGTACCGACCCGCCTCCCGAACCCGCGACATCGCCCCCTTCCACGTCATGGAACTCCTTTCCCGCGCCAAGGCACTGGAAGCCGAGGGGCGCGACATCATCCACATGGAAGTGGGCGAGCCCGACTTCCCTACCCCGGAACCCATCGTCCGCGCGGCACAAGCCGCCATCGCCGAAGGCAAGGTGTTCTACACGCCCGCCCTGGGGCTGCCCGAACTGCGCCAGGCCATTTCCGATTTCTACGCCAGCCGCTACGGGGCAGACGTGCCGGCTTCCCGCATCGTGGTCACCGCCGGCGCCTCCGGTGCCCTGACTCTCGCCCTTGCCTGCCTGGTGGAGCCCGGTCGCCGCTGGCTGCTGACCGATCCCGGCTATCCCTGCAACCGCCATTTCGTCCGCAGCTTCGAGGGGGTGCCGATTGGAGTGCCGGTCGGCCCGGCCACCAATTTCCAACCGACACCTAAACTGCTGGCGCCCCATTGGGACAGGGATACCGATGGCCTGATCGTCGCCTCCCCCGCCAATCCCACGGGGACCATGCTTAATGCGGGTGAATTGGCGGCGCTGACCGACCTTGCCCGGCAACGCGGCGGCCACCTGATCGTGGACGAGATTTACCACGGCCTCACCTACGAAGGAGACGCCCCGACCGCCCTGGCGGCGGCCGACGATCTCTGGGTGGTGCAGAGCTTTTCCAAGTACTTCCAGATGACCGGGTGGCGCCTGGGCTGGCTGGTGGTGCCCGAGCCCTATATCCGGGACGTCGAGAAGCTGGCCCAGAATCTCTTCATTTCCCCGCCGACGCCAGCCCAATACGCCGCACTGGCGGCGTTCCAGCCGGAAACCCTGGCCGTCCTGGAAACCCGCCGGGCCGAGTTCCGCCGCCGCCGGGATTTCCTGGCACCGGCCTTGGAGCGTCTGGGCTTCCGCCTGACCGCCCGCCCCGAAGGCGCTTTCTACCTCTATTGCGACAGCTCCGGGATTGCCAAGGACAGCTTCAAACTCGCCGGTCGCATGCTGGAGGAAGCGGGCGTAGCCGCCACCCCCGGACTGGATTTCGGCAGCCACGAACCGGAGCGGCATATCCGCTTCGCCTACACCACCGGCATCGAGCGGCTGCGGGAAGCCGTAGCGCGGCTAGAGGAATTGTTCAGCCGGGGGTAAGTCGAGGTCCGGGTAGCGTTCCCGCACCTGGGCCCAGTCGAAATGCTCCCCGGGATCGGTCTTGCGCCCAGGGGACACATGGCAATGCCCGGCCACCCCAGTGATGGGATAACGAGTCCGCAGGGCGTCCAGGAGACGCCATAGGGACTCGTACTGGGCCGACTCGTAAGGCTTGCTATCGCATCCTTCCAGCTCGATCCCAACCGAGAAGTCGTTGCAGTTGCCCCGCCCCTGCCAAGTGGATTGGCCGGCATGCCACGCCCGGCGGTCGCAATCCACGAACTGGACGATCTCCCCATCCCGCCGCACGTAGAAGTGGGAGGACACCTTGAGGCCGGCGATGGTGGCGAAATAGGGATGGGCATCCGGATTCAGGCGGTTCACGAAGAACTGCTCGACCCACGATCCGCCGAATTCGTCCGGCGGCAGGCTGATGTTGTGGATCACCACAAGCCCGACCTCGCTGCCCGCCGGACGTGCCTCCTCGTTGGGCGAAGGTACGGCCCGGGCCGCCGCCAGCCAGCCGCCGGAATGCCAGGCTGTCATTCGATGCCCAGGCGCTCAAGCCGGTAGCGCAGGGAGCGGAAGGTCACCCCCAGGAGCCGCGCCGCTGCAGTGCGGTTTTGGCCGGTTTTTTGCAGGGCTTCCAGGATGGCCTGCCTCTCCAGGCGGTTGAGGTAGTCGTCCAGGGTCTCGCTGCCGCGACCGACAGCCTCCCCGGCCATTTCCTCCGGCGCCAGCTGCAGGTCGTCGGCCTCGATGACGTCGCCGGAGCACAGGGCGGTCGCCCGCTCCAGGATGTTCTCCAGTTCCCGCACATTGCCCGGGAAGGGATAACGCTCCAGAGCCTTGATGGCATCCGACGACAGCTGCGGCGACCCCTCCCCATGGAGCCGGAGAAGAATGGCCTCCACCAGGGCGGGAATATCCTCCGGGCGCTCCCGCAAAGGGGGCATGCGCAGCTCGATGACGTTGAGGCGGTAATAGAGGTCCTGGCGGAAGGAGCCCTTGTCGACGCATTCCCGCAGGTTGCGATGGGTGGCGCAGATGATGCGCACATCCACCGGTTCCTCGGTGGCACTGCCCACCTTGCGCACCTTCTTTTCCTGGATGGCCCGTAGGAGCTTCACTTGCATGGCAAGGGGCAGGTCCGCCACCTCGTCCAGGAACAGGGTGCCCCCGTTGGCGGCCTGGAAAAAACCATCCCGATCGGTATCGGCGCCGGTAAATGCGCCCTTGCGATAGCCGAAGAACTCGCTCTCCATGAGAGTTTCCGGAATGGCACCCGAGTTCACCGGTATGAAGGGACCGCTGCTACGGGCACTCTGGGCATGGATGAGGCGGGCCGCCAGCTCCTTGCCGCTGCCGGACTCGCCGGAAATGTAGATGGGAGCTTGGCTGCGGGCCAGCTTGGCGATGGTCGCCCGCACCTGCTGCATGGCGCTGGAATCCCCGGAAAGGGACTGCATGGGCCCCTCCCGGCTGCCCTGGGGAGGCAGACGCAGGGCTGACTTGACCAGGGCACGCAGTTGCTCCAGGCCCACCGGCTTGGCCAGGTAGTCGAAGGCCCCTGCCTTGAGGGCGGCCACGGCGTTTTCGGCGCTGCCGAAGGCAGTGATGACCGCCACCGGCGTCTCTCCGTACTGTTCGCTGATGTGCCGGACGATGTCCAGCCCTTCCCCGTCGGGTAGGCGCATGTCGGTCAGGCAGAGCTGGTACTCAAACTCAGCGAGACAGGACTTGGCCTCCGCCACGGTCCCGACGCAATCCGCCGCCAGCCCCATGCGGGAGAGGGTGAGATCGACGAGTTCCCGGATATCCGCCTCGTCGTCGACCACCAGCACGCGGTTCAGCTCACCGCGGACTCGACGTTCCGGTCTTGGGTTCGACACTTATCGTTTCTCCCGACAACTATGAAATGCCCACATCCCACGGTCGGCCCCAACTCGAGGCTGGCCCCGTTGGCTTCGCACAGCTCCCGGGCGATGAAGAGCCCCAGGCCGGTGCCTTTGTGGTGGGTGGTAAAAAATGGTTCGAAGACTTGGCCGCGGATGGCTTCCGGCACCCCCGGCCCGTCGTCGATCACATGCAATTCTACGCGCCCGCCCGCCCTGGCGGCAGTCACCACCAAGCGGACGCTTCCCTCCTGGCCCCGGCAATGGCGAAGGGCATTGCCTGTGAGGTTCCAGAGTATCTGGTGGAGATGGGAACGATCGAAGCACATCTCTGCCGGCTCGTTGGCCTCCACCCGCAGGACCGCCGGGGCCGGGGACTCGGCCGCCAAGAATTCCGCCGCGAAGTCCCGGACAAAGAGGTCCAGGCGCAAGTATTCCAGGGTGGCCCGGTCGCTGCGCCCCAGTTCCAGCACATCCTGGACAATGCGGTCGAGGCGCGAAACGTTGTCTCCCAGGATGCGGAGCAAGCGCCCCTGCATCTCGCCCCGCAGCTCTTCCCGCAGGAGGTCTGTGGCATGACTGATGGCAGCCAGCGGATTGCGAATCTCGTGGGCGATGCTGCCAGTGAGACGTCCCAGGGAGGCAAGCTTGAGCTGCTGGGCCCGCTCCTTGATCCGGCCGACGTCTTCGAGAAAGACAAGGACTTCGCCGTCGCTGCTGTCGGAGGATTCAAAACGGGCCCGCAACTCCCGGTCCCGCCCGGCGGTGAAATCGACCGCATCCACCCCCTTGTTTCGAAGCCACTCCTCGAATGCCTTGGCCAACGCGGGAGAATGGCTTTCCAAGGAATGGGCCTCCTGGGCCGATATGCCCAACATGGCCTCGACCACGGGATTGCAGCGAAGAATCGTGCCATCCCGTCCGACGATCAGCACGCCCCCCTGCATCCGCTCGATGATGCGCTGACTGATCCGGGTCTGGTTCTCCAGGGCGATACCGCGCCGGCGGGCCAGTTCCTCCTGAACCATCATGCGCTGCCCCAGCAGCCGCGCCAGCACGGCGGTGGCGAAAAACCCGGCCGACAGGAATCCCGCCTGGATGATACTGGCGGCTTCGAGGTCCCCTTTGAGCACCCCGTAGATTTCCATCACCAGCACGGACAGAGTGGCGACCGCAGCGTAGAACAGCACCATGTGCCCGCGCCCCACCAGGCTCGCGGCGGCCAGGGTCACCAGCAGCAGGACCCCGAGGCCGCTGGAAAGCCCACCGGCTGCGAACATCAGCAGGGACACTGCCACCGCGTCGGCAATCACCTGGAAAGATAGCTGCAGGTTGAAATGGCGGTGCCAGCGCACCGACAGGATGGCCCCCCCGCCTGCGATGAGGATGTAGGGGATTCCCACGGAGTCGAACAGGACGGGGTGGTTAAGGCGGAAAGGGGATAACCAGCCGTGGGTAAAGGTGCTCATGGACACCAGCACCGCGGCAACCACGAGCCGATAGAGATTGAAGTACTGGAACGAACGCCAGTTCGGTTCCCAGGTCGAGGAAAGCCAACCGCTCATGGATTGGGAAATTCCTCACCCAGGCGGCGGTGGGCGTCACAGCAATAGAAGCGCTCCCCGGCTGCAAGACTCTCGCTCAGCGGCTGATTAACGCCGCAGTGGGCGCAAGCGACCATCCGCTCGACTGGTGGTTGCTGCGGCGAGACTGTCCCCCTGCGCCGGGAAGCTTCCCGCCAACGCCACCAGACAATGGCCATCACCACGAACAGAACAAAATACTTGAGCACTTGCCTTACTCCCCGCTATTCAGGCAAATGATGCCCAAGAACCCGGCTCGGACCAAGCGTTTTCGCTCCGACAACGGCCTTGCCATCTGGTGGTGAGAATAGAGAGAAATCGGGGCCGCCTTTGGGGAATATCCCACCCAGCATATACAGCATTTCCCCCATGCATATCTTTCCAGCTTTCAAGGAGAATCCTCCGCTTCACCAAAGGAAGAAATACATGGAAAACAACAATCAGAATGCGTGCAAGACCGGCGGCCCCGGCACCCTTCATGACAGCTTCACGTCATCGGGCACCGGCTTCATGTTCAACGACGAGGCCTTGGCCAACTGCCTGGCGGATTTGAAGCGGCAACTGGAGCTGCGACAGGCAATGCATTGATCCGACACTCTCGGAATCAGGCTGCGAAAAACAAAAAAGCCCTGGAAAACCAGGGCTTTTTTAAATTCTTGGTCGGAGTGACATGATTCGAACATGCGACCCCTGCGTCCCGAACGCAGTGCTCTACCAGGCTGAGCTACACTCCGATGCGCTTAGAGAGAATCAGTGATTTCTCTCAACCGCGAAAGACGATAATTGTAGCAGAGCTTCTCGATAATTTGAATCCCCCAGGCATCGAATTGCATCACGAGCCAGGGCTGCTTCCTTTTCAGACTGTTTACGGGCGTGGTCGAGAGCGCCGGAATTGCGGATGGCAGCGAGGACCGCCGGGAAGTCCTCCCGGCCGCCCTGCTCGATGGCGCGACGGACACAGGCGGCCTCTTCGGGGGTACCGTTCTGCATTACGTAGATGAGCGGGAGAGTAGGCTTGCCTTCGGCCAGGTCGTCGCCGAGATGCTTCCCCGTATCCGCTTCCTGCCCGGAGTAATCCAATACGTCATCAACCAACTGGAAAGCAGTGCCGAGGTGCATGCCATACACGGCCAAGGCTTTCTCCACCTCCGGGGTGGCGCCCCCCAGGATGGCGCCCAACTGGGCGGCAGCCTCGAACAGCTTTGCGGTCTTGTAGCGGATGACCTGCAGGTAGCGGGTCTCGTCCACATCCGCGTCGTGGCAATTCATGAGCTGAAGGACCTCTCCTTCTGCGATGACGTTGGTGGCATCCGAAAGGACACGCATGACCCGCATGTCGTTGACCCCGACCATCATCTGGAACGCCCGGGAATAGAGGAAATCGCCGACCAGCACGCTGGCGGCATTGCCGAACATGGCGTTGGCTGTATCCCGCCCACGGCGAAGGGCTGATTCATCCACCACGTCATCGTGGAGAAGAGTGGCGGTATGGATAAACTCGACCACCGCAGCCAGTTCGTGGTGATGGGTGCCCTGATACCCCAAGGCGCCGGCCGCGAGCAGCACCAGTGCGGGCCGCATGCGTTTTCCACCACTATTGATGATGTACTCCGCCACCTGGCGAACCAGGACGACATCGGAGTAAAGGCGGTCGCGAATGACGGCGTCGACGGCCTTCATATCGGGCCCGATGAGGGCGTAGAGCTGTTCGAGCGTCACAGCGAGGAGGAATTTTATAAAGCGTCGAATCTTAGGCGCCGGCACAAACAGCGTCAAGGCCGCCAGATCAATCCGGCTTTGGGCTAAACTGCGTTCATCAGAATAGCCAGGGAGACCGCCATGGATATCCGGTCCATTATTGCCCCCGTTGTCCAGGATCGTGATGCGCTGGAAGAATTCGCCGACATCTTGCTCGACCGAGCTCCCGAGGTTGAACGGGATGTCACCCGCTTGAAGAAAAACCCCGGTGATCGGGAGCTGATCGCGGAGCTTTTCCGGGCTGTCCATAACATCAAGGGGGACGCCGCTCTCTGCAAGTTCGACCTGGCGGTTGCCATCGCCCACCCCATCGAGTCCCTGCTTTCCCGGCTGCGGGAGGGAGAGATTGGCTTTTCCGACCTGTTGGCGGAATCCCTTCTTCTGGCCATCGACCGGCTCGAACTTGCCACCGATGGAATCCTCGGGCACAAGGCCTTGGATAATCTTCGCCTGCTGCCCTTGGTGCAGGGCCTGGAAAAGCTGGCGATCGCCCCCGGCGAAAAGATCGACGACCTGAGCAAAGATCTGATCGAAGCAGTCACTGGCTTCCCGCCGGTACTGGCCCATCTTTCCACCAAGACACCGAAGGTGACGCCACCGCCGGAGACACGTCCGCTGGCCACCGGCGACTTGCAGTTCTTTCGTTCCCTGGCACTCCAGTTCGAGAGCCGCTCTTCCCTCTTCAAGGGGCGGACCATGCGCATCCTGCGTCTGGCGCTTGAGACCAACAAGGCGGCCGGTTCCCCGGTGGACCCCGTGCAGTTGGAGGCAGCCATCTACATGCACGATATCGGGATGATGCTGTTGCCAGAGTCTACCTGGCTTAAGGTGGGGCGCATGACGGAGGAAGATAAACAGGCCCTCCGCAATCATCCCGGTTATGGAGCCGGCCTGCTGTCCCGCATCCCCGGTTGGGAGGCGGCGGCCGAGATAATCGCCCAGCACCATGAAATGCCTGACGGCGCAGGCTATCCCGGCGGACTGAAGCAGGATCAGATTTGCGCCGGCGCCAAGATTCTCGCCATCGTGGATGCTTTCGAGGCCGTCATGCTCAAGCACATCCATCGCGGCAAGAACCGCTCCGTGTTGCGTGCCATTGCTGAAGTGAATGCCTGCGACAAGCAATTCGCTCCGGAGTGGATCACCCCCTTCAATTCGGTCATCCGGCGCACGGTAGAGGCTTGATGTCAGCAGCAGTCGATAAGGAGCGCCGCTTCGGCGGCGTGGCAAGGCTTTATGGCGATGAAGGTGCTGCTCGCCTGCGGCAGGCCCATGTTTGCGTCGTAGGCATCGGCGGCGTCGGTTCCTGGGCGGCGGAAGCCCTGGCCCGCTCTGGAATTGGCGCGCTCACCCTGATCGACCTGGATATGGTGGCCGAATCCAACACCAACCGGCAAATCCACGCCCTCGGTGACGTTTACGGCAAGGCCAAGGTGGATGCCATGGCCGAGCGCATCACTGCCATCAATCCGGACTGCCGCATCAAGACCATCGAAGATTTCATTACTCCCGAGAATACCGCCGACTTCTTGGCGAGCCCCTTCGACGCCGTGGTGGACGCCATCGATCAGGTCCGGGCCAAGGCAGCCATGGTGGCCCATTGCAAGCGCCATCGACTGCCGATTGTCACCGCCGGCGCGGCCGGGGGGCAGATCGATCCGACCCAAATCCGCATCGCCGACCTCTCCTTGACTGTGCAGGATCCGTTGCTGGCCAAGCTTAGATCGGTACTCCGCCGGGAATATGGCTTTCCCCGGGACGGCAAGAAGAAATTCGGCATCTCCGCCGTGTACTCCACAGAACAGCTGCGCTATCCCGAGACCAGCGCCGTCTGCTCTACCGACAGCGGCCCCACCGGCCTCAACTGCGCCGGGTTCGGCTCATCGGTTTGCGTTACCTCGGTCTTCGGCATGGCAGCGGCCGCCCATGTCCTGCGCCTGATCGCGTCCCTATGAAGGAACCGCGGAAGCGGCGTTCCAGGAAAGCCGGCCTGCCGCCGGGCTCTCCCGTGCATATCGGGGAAGTGAGGACCATTCGCTCCAGCATATCCCTCATGGATTTCGGCCCTGCCGGCTGTGTCGAAACCGAACTCCCCGACACGAACGCCCTTGCTGCCTATTCTCGCAAGCACGATGTGCTTTGGGCCAATGTCTGCGGCGTCCACAACGCCGAGCTTCTTGGGGAAATCGGCAAGGTTTTCGGACTGCATCCGCTGGTAGTGGAGGACATCGTCAATACCGACCAGCGGCAAAAGGTGGAGGGCTACGGCAATTATCTCTACCTGGTTCTGCACCGCTATCAGTTCGACGGCAGGCAGCAGGACCTTGCCCAGGAACAGATCAGCTTGGTGATCGGCAGGGATTTCGTCCTGAGCATCCATGAAAGCCTGGCCGACACCTTTGGCACGGTGCGCGAGCGTCTGCGGACCGACAGGGGCGGAGTGCGTCATGGAGGGGCCGACACGCTGGCCTATTCCCTTCTCGATGCCATCGTGGACGGCTATTTCTCCATTGTCGAGGAATTGGGAGACCGGGCCGACCGACTCGAGGGGCAGATTCTCAGCCGGCCCAAGCCGCCGACGCTCCAGGGGATCCACCAGCTCAAACGGGACTTGTCACGACTGCGCCGCAATGTGTATCCGCTCAGGGAGGTTCTGGCGAGCTTGCACCGGGAAGTAGGCGACTTCTTTCGGCCCGAAGTCCAGCTCTACCTGCGTGACGTATACGACCACACCGTACATGTTCTGGAATCCATAGAAGATCTTCGCGACCTCGCTACGGGATTGCTGGATGTCTATTTATCGACAGCCAGCCATCGCCTGAACCTGGAAGTCCGCACGCTGACGGTCGTTACCACGGTATTCATGCCCGCCACACTGATCGCGGGCATTTTCGGGATGAATTTCAGGCAAATGCCCTGGCTGGACCTGCCGGCCGGTTTCGACTACTCCATGACGCTCATGGGAATGGTGGCCTTCCTCATGCTGCTGCTCTTCTGGTGGCGCCGAAGTACTTAGGCCTTCTCCAGACTATCCAGCCACACGCCCAGCCCCTGCGCGTTCAACTCCAGATCAGTGGCCCACAACTCCAATACGGCCTCCTTCGGGAGGGTACAACCGTGTGCCTGGACTTCCTCCAGCAGATAGTCGGTAAGACGTCCCTTTATCCGTTCGTGCCGAGAAGGTCCGGTATCCTTTTCCTGCAGAGCTATCTCCACATGGATATCGAGTCTGCGCAGGAGATCCTGCCCTAATTTCGCGACATCCTCGATACGGCTGTAGTGGGTCAGATAGATGGCTTCCGGTTCGAATCGGAGCAATCGCTTGATGGAATCACGCATGGCGTCCGGTTCGAACTGGGTGGGCGTAGTCGTCGGGAAGATGAACGGCCGGCCATCGACATCGAGTTCCCGGTAGGAAAGCCCGAACATGTCGCCACTGAAAATTCCACCCGTCTTCTTGTCGACGACGCAAATGTGGTGGCGCGCATGGCCGGGGGTGTCGAGGCAGAGAAGCTCCCTTCCTGCCAGGGAAACGACGTACCCAGCGGTGGCCTCGATGATGCGGTCCGCTGGGATGGGCAGTATCTCGCCATATACCCGGTCGACGTATTCCTTGCCATAGACGGCACATACCCCGGCCACCAGTTTCGAAGGCTCAGCCATGTGGCGAGCCCCCCGGGGATGGACCACCAGTTTGGCGCTGGGAAAGGCCTTCATCATCGCACCAGCACCGCCGGCGTGATCCAGGTGGATGTGGGTAAGGATAACGTAGTCGACTGATTCTTCGGAAAGCCCCAGGCGCTTTAGTGCAGCCACGGTATTCGGCAGCGAATCGTTGCTGCCGGTATCGATAACCGCAACCCGTCCCTTCTCAACGACCATATGGATGGCCGCCAAGATCGGGCGAACATACCCGGCATCGAAAGCGACGATACCGTTCCCGTAATCTCTCCAGTCGAACATTACTGCCCCTCCGTTAGCATGGCCGGGGCATTATACTGGCAGGCTCCAGCAATCTGAATTCCGCACCATGTCTCATTTTGTGGCCGATGACGGCGAGAAAATCCATGTCCAGATATCCGGCGATGGCTCCCCGCTGGTCCTTCTCCACGGCTGGACGGCCAGCCACCAGGATTGGTTTCCGTTTCTGCCCCAACTGACCGCGAAGCATCGTGTCTACCGCTGGGATGCCCGAGGCCATGGGGGGCATTCATTGACGGCGCCTACCGCACCGACTGTCCAGCGCATGGCGAAGGACCTGGACAATCTTCTGGAATACTTCGACCTTCTCAACGCGACGGTGGTCGGGCACTCCATGGGTGCATTGACGCTGTGGCAGTACATCCGTGACTTCGGGACTGGCCGGCTGGGGAGGGCGTGTTTCATCGATCAGTCCCCGAAGCTATTGACCGATGATTCCTGGAGGCACGGGATCTACGGCAGTTTCGACCGGGAGCGCTCCCTGGCATTCATTTCCAGACTGAATGAGGATTTCGCGGAGGCGGTATTGGAACTAACGGCTTTTGGTCTCAACAGCCGGGCTCGCGAGAAGTACCAAGCGAATGCGCCAGGTTGGCAGAAGTCCCGAGATCATCTTGGGGGACAGAATCCTGCCCCCCTCATTACCTGCTGGGAAAGCCTGACCCAAGCCGATTATCGCGACGTCCTCGAGGCAATCGATATCCCGTCGATGCTGATCTATGGCAGCGAAAGCAACTTTTATCCAACGGCTACTGCCCGCTACGTGGCCAGCCGGATTCCCCGGGCCGTTCTGCATATATACGAGGGTACAGACCATTCTCCCCA
The DNA here is from genome assembly GCA_050259815.1 of Actinomycetota bacterium. Lineage (GTDB taxonomy): Bacteria > Pseudomonadota > Gammaproteobacteria > Burkholderiales > Rhodocyclaceae > JAGTRP01. Next base: position 11,922 of record JBLNBI010000051.1, read on the forward strand.
CCAATGGCAGCGAGAACGGTTCGTGAAAGACCTGTTCGCCTTTATCGACAGCTAACGGTATTCCGCTTTCAGAAGCGGTGCAAAACGCTTCCTAAATTTGGCTACCTTTGGCGCTACAACCACAGAGCAGTAGCCCTGCTCCGGATTGGCTCTGAAATACTGCCGGTGATAGTTCTCCGCCGGATAGAAAGGTTGCGCCGGTACGACCTGGGTGACGATGGGTTTATCCCAAATTTGCTGTCGGTTTAGTTCGCCGATCACTTCATTCGCGTCTCGTTGTTGCTCAGCAGTCTGGTAGAAAATTACCGACCGGTACTGGCTACCAACGTCATTGCCTTGACGATCAAGCGTTGTAGGATCGTGAATTGCAAAGAAAATCTTGAGCAAATCGGAAAACGATAGGGAAGCAGGATCAAATTTGATATCTACAACCTCTGCGTGGCCGGTAGATCCAGCGCAGACTTCTGCGTAAGACGGATTAGGATTTTCGCCGCCGCAGTATCCTGATGTAACCGACTCGATTCCCTGCACCTGTTCGAACACCGCTTCCAGGCACCAGAAGCAACCTCCGCCCAGCACTGCTGTTTCCATTCGAAACTCCTTGAAGGATGCAGTTAGTAACTCTAAGACGATGGGGCAATGTACGAATTCCCGAAATCCCGCTCTAAAGGGTGAAAGCGATGATTTCCGCGACGCCAAAGCACGAAGCCCTCGCCTGGTTTTCCAGGGAGGGCTTGGTGGGGTGTGGGGAGCCTGGCGGTGACCTACTTTCGCGAGCGGGGTGCTCACTATCATTGGCGCGACTTCGTTTCACGGTC
>JBLNBI010000052.1:0-2870 GCA_050259815.1 Actinomycetota bacterium
GATCGACGGCCTCGATGGACATGACGGCGGCTCGGAAATTGCCGGTATGGCCGACCATGTCGCCATTGGCGAAATTGCAGCGCACGGTTTTGTACTTGCCGCTTTGGATGGCGGCGATCATGGCGTCGGCGATCTCAGCGGCCTTCATCCAGGGGCGCTGCTCGAAGGGCACCACGTCGCTCGGGATTTCCAGATAGGTCTCGCCCTCGAACTTGCCGGAACGGTTGCCGTTCCAGAAATAGGTGACGTGGCCGAATTTCTGGGTTTCGGAGCAGGCGAACTGGGTGATGCCAGCCTTGGAGAACCATTCGCCCATGGTGTCCTTGATGGCCGGCGGGGCCACCAGGAAGCGCTTGGGCAGCTTCAGGTCGCCGTCGTACTGGAGCATGCCGGCGTAGGTGACCCTGGGGGTGCGGACCCGGTCGAACTTGTCGAAACCGGCTTCCTCGAAGGCCCGGCTGATCTCGATGGCCCGGTCGCCGCGGAAGTTGAAGAAGACCACGGAATCGCCGTCCTCGATGGTGCCCACCGGCTTGCCGTTCTCGCCGATGACGAAGGCCGGCAGGTCCTGGTCGATGGTGCCCGGGAAGCGCTGGCGCAGGGCCTTGACCGCTTCGGTGGCGCTGGCGAACTGGTCGCCCTCGCCCAGGACATGGGTGTGCCAGCCGTTTTCCACCATTTTCCAGTTGGCCTCGTAGCGGTCCATGGTGATGGTCATGCGGCCGCCGCCGGAGGCGATACGGGCGTCGAAGCCGCCGGTGCTGGTTTCCTTGAGGAAAGCCTCGAAGGGCTCGGTGTATTCCAGGGCGCTGGTTTCCGGCACGTCGCGGCCGTCTAGGAGGGCGTGGATACGCACCGTCTTGACGCCCTCTTCCTTGGCTTTCAGGACCATGGCCTTGAGGTGGTCGATGTGGCTATGGACATTGCCGTCGGAGAAGAGGCCGATGAAGTGCACAACGCCACGGCCGGCCTTGGCTCCTGCCACGATCTCCTGCCAGGCCTCGCCCTGCCAGATGGCCCCGGAAGCGATGGCGTCCGACACCAGGGCCGCGCCCTGGCTGTACACCTGGCCGGCGCCGATGGCGTTGTGGCCCACTTCCGAATTGCCCATATCCTCGTCGGAGGGCATGCCGACGGCCGTGCCGTGGGCCCGCAGGGCGATATTGGGATAGTTGGCGAAGAGGCGGTCCAGGGTGGGCTTGCGGGCGGCGGCAATGGCGCTGCCCGCGTCGGACTTGGGAATGCCGTAGCCGTCCATGACGATGATGACGACGGGACCCGGAATTCCGGCGAAAGAGGAGAGTTTTTGCAGCATTTCGTGGCTTCCTACGGAGAAAACGGTGCGAGGGCGGGTGCAAAAGGCCCGCTTTTGGACAATCCGCAAGTATCGGGGCCCGGGCAGGCGCAGTCAATTGCCATGAAGGCGCGGGGAACTGTTCAGGAACGGGCCCATTCCCCTTAGTATTGGGAATTCCCCCTAACGTGCCTGAGATGTTCGACATGCCCGCCAATACCGTTTTCGCCAACTTGGAGCCGGCTGCCGTCTGGTCCCACTTCGCCACCCTCTGCTCCATCCCCCGCCCCTCCAAGGGCGAGGCGCCCCTGCGTGACCATCTGCGGCAATGGGCTGAGGACCGGGGGCTGGCCTGCACGGTGGACGAAGCGGGCAACCTGATCGTCCGTAAGCCCGCCAGCCCCGGCCGGGAGTCGGCCCCCGGCACCATCCTCCAGGCCCACCTGGACATGGTGTGCCAGAAAAACGCCGACACCGCCCACGACTTCACCCGGGACCCCATCCGCCCGGTTCTGAAGGACGGCTGGATCGCCGCCGAGGGAACGACCCTCGGGGCAGATAACGGCATCGGCGCGGCCCTGATCCTGGCCGTCCTGGAGGATAACCGAATCGAGCACGGCCCCATCGAGGCCCTGTTCACCGTGGATGAGGAAGCCGGGATGGGCGGCGCCCGGGGCCTCGCCCCCGGCGTCCTGGAAGGCAAGCTGATGTTGAACCTGGATACCGAAGACTGGGGGGAGTTTTTCCTGGGCTGCGCCGGGGGCATGGACGTGAACGTCGCTCGCCCGGGCAAGGCCGAGCCCCTGCCGGCCGGGTTCGACGCCTGGCGCATCGGTCTCACCGGCCTGCGGGGCGGCCATTCCGGCGTGGATATCCACGAGGAACGGGGCAACGCTATCAAGCTCCTGGTCCGCGTCCTGCGCGACCTGGAGGGCCGTTTTCCCCTTCGCCTCTCCGCCCTGCAAGGCGGCAGCGCCCGCAACGCCTTGCCCCGGGAAGCCTTTGCCACCGTCGCCCTGCCGGCCGGCAGCAAAGAGGCCCTGGAAGTGGCCTTGGCGGCATGGCAATCCCTTCTCCGCCAGGAACTGGCCGGGGTGGACGAAGGGCTGGCCCTGGCCTGCCAGCCTGCCCAGGCAGCGGAAGTCATGGCCGCCGATGAGCAGTTGGTGTGGCTCGGCTCGCTCCATGCCGCGCCCCATGGCGTGCGGCGCATGAGCCGCCGGGTGCCCGGGGTGGTGGAAACCTCCAACAACCTGGGCATGGCGGACCTGGGGCCGGCCGGCGGCACCTGCAATTTCATGGTTCGCTCCCTCATCGACAGCGGCAGCACGGCCCTGGCGGACGAGATCGCCAGCCTCTTCGCCCTCTCCGGTACGACGGTGGAGAAGACGGGCTACTACCCGGGCTGGACTCCCAATCCGGCCTCGCCCCTCCTTGCCCTGTGCCAGTCGGTATACCGGCGGGAATACGGCGGCGAGGCCAAGGTGCAGGTCATTCACGCCGGCCTGGAGTGCGGGATCATCGGGGCCAAGTATCCGGGGCTGGACATCGTTTCCTTCGGCCCCACCATCCGGGG
>JBLNBI010000053.1:0-11597 GCA_050259815.1 Actinomycetota bacterium
TTTATATTAAACTGCCGGGCTTTCAATGTTTCAAGTACCCAGACGCCGGCTGCCGTGGCGATCAGGGAACCGCCATTGGAAAAGCCCAGGGCGACCTGGAGGATGCGGGAAAGCATCAGCCCCATGAAGAAGGTGAAGCCCAAGAGCAGGGCGACGCCCCAGCCGCTGTCCTTGGTCCGCTCGATGCCGTACATGAAGCCCCAGGCGATGCCCAGGAAGACCAGGAAGGAAATGAACGGGCTGCCCGCAAAGAAGCTGAATCCCATCTGGACGCCCAGCAGCGCGCCGAGGACCGTCGGCACCATGGAGAGGCCCAGCAGCAGGTAGGTGTTACGCAGAACGCGATTCTGTCGAAGAGCGAGCCCTTGGCTGCCTTGCCCGGTCATCTGGAAGTCGGTTTGCATGTGATCTGTGCTCCTTCTAATGGGAATAATTGCAGTCCGTAAGACTAAAGGAGGGGGGGCGAAGTTGCAACCAAGCCCAGGCCGCCCGGCCGGATGGCGTCCCGGCCGCCTGTGATATCATCCGCCCTTCCCTGGAGGCGTGGCAGAGCGGTTGAATGCACCGGTCTTGAAAACCGGCAATGTCGCAAGACATTCGTGAGTTCGAATCTCACCGCCTCCGCCAGGCACGCTATGTCCGGCCGCGCAGCAATGCGCAAACCTCCCTCCTGTGGCCGGAGCCTTGCCGCCGGTCCTTGCTGGAACGGCGATTCACCAGGATAAGACCTTCTTCGTTGATGAACGGCGGGCCCTTGAGATAGGTTGTCTTCCGGCGCTCGGTGACGCGCTGGATGATGAGCCGGGGCTGGATCGAAGCATTGGTGTCCATCGTCGTCGGTGCCATCGGGTTTGTGGGTTTTGCCGGTGAAGAATCCGGGGGCGCCTCGTTGCCGCCGGAAAACTCCCCCAACGATTTCCGATTGGACATCCCCGGTGTACCGGGAGCGATAGGGCGAATCCCGTATTCGGCGGGCGGGTAGCCATGGGGTTTGTCCGATCCGGGCTTGCCTATTCCTTGATGGCTTCGACGGCGATGCTGAGTGTCACTTCGTCGCTGACGGCCGGGGCGTATTTGCCCAGGTTGAAGTCCGTCCGGTAAATCTTCGCCGTGGCGTTGGCGCCGCAGGCCTCCTTCTTGACCAGGGGATGGGGCATGCATTTGAAGGACGTGATGGTCAGGCTGACCGGCTTGGTAATGCCCTTGACGGTCAGATTGCCATCCACCGCCGCCACCCGATCCCCGTCGAATCTCATGGTGCGGGACTTGAAGAGGATGGTGGGAAAACGCTTGGCATCGAAGAAGTCTTCGCCCAGGAGGTGCTCGGTGAATTCGGCGTTGCCGGAGTCCACGGAGTTCACGTCGATGGTGACCTCCACGCTGCCGGTCCTGGCCGCCCGGTCGATGACGATCTTGCCCGACGTCCGGTCGAAGCGCTGGATCTGGTTCGAAAAACCGAAATGGCTGTACTCGAAACGGGGATAGGTATGCTTCCCGTCAATGACGTAGGTTTCCGCTTCCGCGATGGCCTGGGCGGAAAGGGCTGCGAGCGCGAGCAGGACGATTCCCTTCATGGCATTCTCCTTGGGGCCTGACTGGGACGGTTTGTCTTCCCATAGACATTTCCCCCGCGGCGGCGTTCTCACCCGGGAATAGGGCGTGGGAATATTCCCCTGTCTTGCCAACCGAGGTTCCCCGTGGCATTGTCATAGGATGTCTTCGGGCCAGACAAAAATCACCGAGTTCTCCGTCGCTATCCGCCGCAGTTATTGGGGGCTGTTTCTTCTAGGCTGCCTGGCTACCCTCATGCTGTTGAGCTTCCTGCTCTGGGAGTCCTACCAGGAGTCCGAAAAGCAGGCCACCCTTACGGCCAGGAATACCGTCGAGATCCTGGAAGCCCACCTGAATGCCACCTTCCGCCGGCTGCAGGCCGATCTGCAGGAAATGGCCGCTTCCGTTCCCCGGCAGGCGATGGATCCGGCCGGCGTTCCCCGCTTCGAAGCCGAGCTGAACCAGGAACTCATCATGCATGCCCGCCAGTTCCCGGAAATCCTCGGCTACCGGATCGTCGACAAGGTGGGCAATGTCCTCTACACCTCCCAGCCGGATATGCCCCGCACCACGGCCAAGGGCCGCAGCCACTTCGAGGAACTGAAGAACGATCCCGGCAAGGGCATGGTTTTCTCCGAAGTGACCGTGGGGCGGATTACCGGGCGGCCCCTGCTGTTCGTCGCCTTTCCGATCCTGGACGGCAAGGGGCAGTTCCTCGGGATGGTGGTCGCACCTGTCCAGGTCGATTATTTCCAGCAGTTGTTCGATGCGGTCGATTTGGGTGAAAACGCCGCCATCACCCTGCGCCGCAGCGACAACGCCCGCCTGGTTCTCCGGCGGCCCATGCGGCCGGACGCGGTTAACCGGGCAGTCCAGGACAATCCCATGCATGACCGGATCGTGGCCGGGGACAAGGAAGGAGTCATCCGCTTCGTCGCCCACCTGGACAAGATGGAGCGCATCTACGCCTATCGGCGGGTCGGCAACTACCCGTTCTACGTGGCCGCCGGCGTCGCCAGCCGCGACTACCTCGGTTCCTGGCGATCCACGGCGGTCATTTCCCTGCTGGCCTGTGCCGCCATCATGCTGGTCCTCGGGGTCGTCATGTGGCGCTACGGCAAGCTGGAGGAGAAGGAACAGAAGCTGGCCCGGGACCTGAAGAAGAGCGAGGCCACCTACCGCTCCCTGCTGGAGGCGGCGCCCTTCCCCATCGTGGTGGCTGACCTCGGCAGCTCCATCATCAAGTACGTCAACCAAAGGGCGGTCCAGTGGTTACAGGCCGGTGCGGACCAGTTGCTCGGCCATTCGGCCCGGGATCTTTACCCCGATCCGGCCAGCCGCGACCGGATCGTCGCCATGCTCAAGGAACAGGGCGACGTACGGGATGCCGAGGTGGAACTGCGCCAGCTCAATGGCGACCGGCGTTGGGCCATCATCTCCATGGAACTCATCGAATTCGATGGCGAATCCTGCACCTTTGCCGCCTTCAGCGATATTTCCGAGCGCAAGGCCGCCGAGCTGGCCATGGTGGCGGCCAACCAACGACTACAGGACCAGCTGGCCGAGATTCAGCGCCTGCAAGCCGCCCTGCAGGAGCAGGCCATCCGGGACAGCCTCACCGGACTCTTCAACCGGCGCTACCTGGACGAGACCCTGGAGCGGGAAGTGGCCCGCTCCCGGCGGGAGGGCTCGCCCCTGTCCCTGATCCTGATGGATATCGACCATTTCAAGCGGATCAACGACACCTACGGCCACCAGGCCGGCGACCTGGCGCTGAAGGCGGTGGCCGACCTGCTGCTTTCGGATGTGCGGGCCGAGGATGTGGTGTGCCGCTATGGCGGCGAGGAATTCCTGATCCTGCTTCCCGGCATGCCGATGTCCAGCGCCGTGGAGCGGGCCGAGGAGTGGTGCCGCCTGATCGCCGGGGCCAGCCTTCGCCATGACGACATTGAGCTGCGGCTGACGGCATCTTTCGGCGTGGCTGCCTATCCGGAACATGCCCGCGTCCCGGATCAACTCACCCAATGCGCCGACCGGGCCCTTTACCAGGCCAAGCGCGAAGGCCGCAACCGGGTGGCGGTGCAGCAGCCCCAGGTAGTTGCCTAAAGGCTTTCGATCCACGCCTTCTGCGCTTGGCGTCGGCGCTGCTCGGTTAGCCGGTCGATAATTCGCTCCTTGACCAGCCCGAAGTCCATGGTGCCGGCGGGGAAGGCCTCGTCGCAGCGCAGCAGGTGCAGTCCGACGGGCGATTCCATCACCGCCGAGAGTTCGTTGCCCCCCAAGGCGAAGGCGGCCGGTTCCAGCTCCGGATAGAGGTCTCCGCGCTTCACGACGCCCAACTTCCCGCCATCCAGGGCCGTGGGGCATTGGGAATGGCGCAGGGCCGCAGCGGCAAAGGCCTCTGCCGAACGGGCCGTATTCCGCAGTTTCTCCAGCACTTGCCGGGCCGCTTCCCGCTCCGCCGGATTGCCGAAGGTGACGAGGATGTGGCGCAGGCGCCGGGCTTCGGGCCGCTGGAAGGCCTCCGGGTGCAGGCGGTAGAAAATTTCCGCATCCACTTCCGTGGCCTTGGGAGTGCGGGAAGCGATCTTCTCCAGCACGGCCTCCACCCGCAGGTCCCGATGGACGGCCTCGGCCAGGGTGGCTGGGGTCAGGCCGATGCGTTCCAGGTCGTTGTGAAATTCCTCTTCGCTGGCGAAGCGCTGGCGGATTTCCCCGACACGGGCCTCCAGGGTTGCCGGCGGGATCACCACCACCGCGGCTTCCAGGCTGGACAGGATGCGCCGCTCCAGATCGGTCTGCCGGTTGGCGATCTGGTCCAGGCGGCTCTTCTCGGGCGCCGACAGGGCGTCGGGGGCCTTCTTGAACAGTTCCCAGGAAAGCTTGAGATGCAGATAGGCTTGCATGGCTTCCTCACGAAGCATAAAGCGGGTCCAGCTGGGCTTCCGGGATTTGCAGGACCCGGCCGGGGAGAGACTCGAAATGGATGTGGTAGGCCACGCCGCCCTCGCCATGGCGCAGCACCTTCAGCACCTCGCCGATGGCGCCGGCCGCCACCAGCACCTCGCCCCCCACTGCCAGGGCCAGGCGGCATCTCACCTTCTCGCGGAACTCATAGCGGGACGGAATCCATTCCTCGTCCAAGCCGATCAGCTCCTCTTCCCGGCAGCCGACGATCCGGCCCTGGTCCAGGAAGTGGATGGAATAGATGATCTGGTCCTGGAGGAAGGTGCCGATATCCACGATATGCCCGACGCTGCCCCGGCGGATGAGGGGGGCGCCGGTGTCCATGCCCGGGTAGGTGCCGTCGTTGCGGACGTTGCGGATCACCCGCACCGACTCCCCGCATTCCCAGCGGGGTCTCATGACTGGAACACCTTGTCCAGGGGCACGAAGGAGGTGGAACCGCCCTCCGGGTTGGCCATGGTGTGGAAGATCTTGAACACCTTTTCGGTCAGGGCGTTCGATTCCACGAAGTCCTGGTAGGCCCGCTCCAGCCAGAGGCGGTAGATGCCCCGCTGGGCGTCCTCCTCCGGCGGCAGGTTGGGGGCCTGCCTGGCCAGGTAGTCGTGGAAGCGCTGCAGGATGTGCAGGCGATTCACCTGAACCACCCGGGGATCAAAGGGAATGTCGAAAAATTCCAGGAAGTCCTCGGCGGAAACCAGCTCGTCCAGGGCTTCGGCGAAGGTCAGGGTGTCGTCCATGGGATACCTCTTCAAGCGGCGGGTGAAAGGGGGGCTTCGGCGGGCTGTTCGCAGCACAGGTCGCCGGCGGAGCAGGTCTGGCAGGCTTCGCCGTTGTCGGCGGCGGGGACGTTGCGCAGGATAGCCAGTTCCTTCTCCAGGGTGTCGATGCGCTCCACCAGGCAGGCGATGGAGCGGGCCACCGGGTCGGGGAGCAGGTTGTGGTCCAGGCTGATGGCGTTTTCCGGCCGGGGGGAGCCGGCCCGGGTGGCGACGATGCGCCCCGGGACGCCGACCACGGTGCGGTCGGAGGGCACGTCCTTCACCACCACCGAATTGGCGCCCACCCGGACCCGGGCGCCCAGACGGATGGGGCCCAGGACCTTGGCACCGGCGCCGACCACCACGCCGTCCCCCAGGGTCGGGTGGCGCTTGCCCTTGTTCCAGGAGGTGCCGCCCAGGGTGACGCCATGGTAGAGGGTGACGTCGTCCCCCACCTCGGCGGTCTCGCCGATCACCACGCCGGCCCCGTGGTCGATGAAGAAGCGGCGGCCGATGCGGGCGCCCGGATGGATGTCCACGTTGGTGCAGGCCCGGGCCAGGAAGGCGAGGAAGCGGGCCAGGTAGCGCAGGCGATGCCGCCACAGGCCATGGGCAATCCGGTGCAGGAGCACGGCATGGACCCCGGGGTAGGTGGTCAGCACCTCCCAGGTGGAGCGGGCGGCCGGGTCCCGCTGGAAGACGCAGGAGAGGTCCTCCCTGAGCAGGGCCCAGAGGCCGATGGAGGGGACGGGGGTGGCGGTCATGGCGAGGGCGTCAGACATGGAGGGGTTCCTCCAGGGAAGAAAGGAGGGCGAGGAGGTCGGCGTCCTCGGGGGGGCGCTTCTTCTCGCCGACGAAGGCGCGGATGCGCACCAGCAACCGTTGGGCCGCGGCTTCGTCCAGGGCTATGCCGAGGCCGGCATAGACCGTCATCACCGCCCGGCTGCCGGAGTGCTTGCCCAGGACGATGCGGTGCCGCTGGCCCACCTCAACCGGGTCGAAGCCCTGGTAGTTGTCCGGATGCTTGAGGAGGCCATCCACATGGATGCCGGCCTCGTGGGTGAAGGCACCGGCCCCCACCACGCTCTTCTGCCAGGGCACCGCCCGGCCGGAGGCGTGGGCCACCCGTTCCGAAAGGGCCGGGAAGCCTCGCAGCTCCACGCCGGTTTCCAGGCCGTAGAGCTTTCGCAGGCCCAGCACCACTTCCTCCAGGGGGGCGTTGCCGGCGCGCTCCCCCAGGCCGTTAACCGTGGTGTTCACATGGGTGGCGCCGGCCCGGCAGGCGGCCAGGGTGTTGGCGGTAGCCAGCCCCATGTCGTCGTGAGCGTGCATCTCGATCTCCAGGCCGCTGGCGGCCCGCAGTCGGGCGATGCGTTCGAAGGTGCCGAAGGGCTCCAGGATGCCCAGGGTGTCGGCGAAGCGCAGGCGCCGGGCGCCGGCCCGCTCGGCGGTTTCGGCCAGGCGGCAGAGGAAGTCCGGGTCGGCCCGGGAGGCGTCCTCGCAGCCGATGCCCACCTCCAGCCCCAGGTCCAGGGCCTGGGCCACGTAGCGGGGCATTTGGGCCAGGAGCCAGGCCCGGTCCTGCTTGAGCTTGTAGGCCAGGTGCTGGTCGGAGGCCGGCACCGAGATGTCGATATAGTGGGCGCCCAAGCCGGCGCTGGCGGCGATGTCGGCCCGGTGCATGCGGCTCCAGACCATCAGCTTGGCGGGCAAACCCAGGGCGGCGACGGCCCGGATGCTGTCCCGCTCCTCCTCGCCCATGGCGGGGATGCCCACTTCCAGCTCGGGCACGCCGATGGCGGCCAATTGCCGGGCGATGTCCAGCTTTTCGTCGAGGCTGAAGGCGACGCCCGCCGACTGTTCGCCGTCGCGCAGGGTGGTGTCGTTGATGACGATGTCCGGTCTTGCTGCCATGGTGTCTTTCCGATGCCGGTTGGGACAGGAAAGGGATAGCAAGTCGGATGCCACCGAAAAAGTGATGTGGAAACAATAGCCTGCGGGGCAGGTCGGCAGGGCTGTCGTAGCCTTTGTCGGGAATGCGACAAAGGGCGGGGGGGCGGTTTGCTGTATGCAATGGGCGGCGGCTGCTAGACTTAAGGCATACAGGGAGATGATCTCGACATGATGGCAGCCGCATCGATCAAGCCTCGGCCCGGACTGACCGTCCGATGGTTCGGAGCGGCCGTCATCCTGGCCATGATCGTCGGTGCGCTGGTTTCCATCGTGGCCCTGCGGGGCCGGGAGATCGAGGACTGGCGCCTGCAGATGAACGCCATGTCCCTGGTCCTCAGCGAGCAGACTTCCACCACCCTGTCTATCGCCTACCTGGCCCTGGACGAGGTGACGGAGCATGTCCTGGAGGCGGGGGCTGCGGATTCGAAGCAACTGCGCGCCAAGCTGTCCACGCCCGCCGCAACGGAAAGCCTGCGCCGAGCCATCCGCGGCCTGCCCCACATCGACTTGGCCGCCGTCGTCGGGGCGGACGGCAATATCGTCGCCTTCACCTACGCCTATCCCGTGCCCGCCATCAACGTGTCGGACCGGGATTACTTCCAGGCCCTCCGGGACAATCCCAAGCAGGGGGACTTCATCAGCCGGCCCGCTCGGAGCAAGGCCAACGGCAAGTGGAACTTCTTCATCGCCCGTCGCCTGGACGATGCCCGGGGCAAATTCCTGGGGGTCGTGCTGATCGGCATGTCGGTGGAAGCCTTTACCGATTTCTACGAGGAGGTTTCCCGCAACCTGGGCGAGGGCGCCAGCATCAGCCTCTTCCGGCGCGACCTGACCCTGCTGGCCCGCTGGCCCCACCTGGATGAGAACATGGGCAAGGTGAACCGTAGCGGTTCCGCCCACGAGGTCATCAATGTGATGGGCAAGAAGGCGGACGTGATCCTGCGGGATACGCCCCGTTTCACCAACCGCGAGCCGGATCTCCGGCTGGCGGCCGTTCGAGCCCTGGACCGCTATCCCCTGGTCACCGTCCTGGTGGTGACCGAAGATCTCTTCCTGGCCAACTGGCGCCGGTCGGCGGCCCTGATCGCCGGGGCGACCCTGGTGGGCGTGCTGACCGTCCTGGCCGGCCTGTTCGGCCTTGTCCGCAACCTTCGCCGGCGGGAAGCGGACATGGCGGAGATGGAGCGACTGAAAACCGAGGCGGAGGCGGCGAACCTGGCCAAATCCAAGTTCCTGGCCACCATGAGCCATGAAATCCGGACGCCGATGAACGGCATCCTGGGCATGGCGCAGCTCCTCATGATGCCGAGCCTCGAAGACCATGAACGCCGTGACTACGCCCGGACCATCCTCGATTCCGGCCAGACCCTCCTGACCCTGCTCAACGATATCCTCGACCTGTCCAAGGTGGAGGCCGGCAAGCTCAATCTGGTGCCCGCCGTCTTCGATCCCTGCCGGTTGATCGAGGAAACCTGCGCCCTGTTCGGCGAACCGGCCCAGGCCAAGGGACTCCGCATCGAATCCGCCTGGCGTGGGCCGCAGGGGCAGCGCTACCGGGCGGACCCGATCCGCCTGCGCCAGATGCTCACCAACCTGGTAAGCAATGCCGTCAAATTCACCGAGCGCGGCGTTGTCCGCCTGGAGGCGGCTGAGGTCGGGCGCCAGGGAAACCGGGCCCTCCTGGAATTCGCCGTGGCCGACACCGGCATCGGCATTCCTGCCGGCAAGCAGGCCCAGCTCTTCAAACCCTTCTCCCAGATGGACAGCTCGACCACCCGGGAGTATGGCGGCACCGGCTTGGGGCTCTCCATCGTCCGCAACCTGGCCCGGCTGATGGACGGGGAGGTGGGGGTGGACAGCGACCGGGGGCGGGGCTCCCGGTTCTGGTTCCGTATCCGGGCCGACATTGTCGGAAACGGGGCCGAGGATTGTCCCGGCGAACAGCTCCTGCCCGCGCCGGGGAGCGGCAAAGGCGATGCCGGCCGCGTCCTGGTGGTAGAGGACAATGCCATCAACCGGCGGGTGGTGGAAAAGCTCCTGGGCAAACTCGGTTTCCGGGCCGAAAGCGTGGGAGACGGCCGGGCGGCGGTGGAAGCCATCACCGGCGGCCTGCGTCCCGACCTGGTCCTCATGGACGTGCAGATGCCGGTCATGGACGGCTGCCAGGCGACCGGCCTGATCCGCGATTGGGAGCAGGCCGGCGGCCAACCCCGTCTGCCCATCATCGCCCTCACCGCCGGCGCCTTCGAGGACGACCGCCAACAGTGCGTCGACGCCGGGATGGACGACTTCCTGACCAAGCCCATCGCCCTGGCTGAATTGGCCGCCATGCTGGCCAAGTGGACCGGCCGGGCGGTTGCCCGGGAAAACGCTGCCGAGAACGCTTGAACCCGGGCCGGCGGAAATAGTTTCTGAACAATGGAGCGATCTGCCCATTTTTGCCTCTAAACCCCATGAATCTTCACCGGGGAAGCATTGATGAAGGATTCGTTTCCCGAGGGGAGTGCCCTGGGGTAAAGGGAGGAAGATGGATCAGGCTCTTTTTCCGGCCCTGCAGTCCCGCTTGTCCCAACTGCAGCGGCGCCGCAGGGACCATGCCGCCGGGGGCGGGCAGCTTTGCGCCCTGACCGAACGCCGCCAGGTGGACCGGCGGCGCCCGGCTCCTGATCTCCAGCACCGGGAATATCGCCTGCGATCCCTGGCCCAGGCTGCCGGGGTGGGGGTGTTCGACCTGGATTACACCGATGCCGGCGACTATTTCTCCCCGGAAACACGGGCCATTCTGGGCTTGCCCGAGGACGGAGGCGATCTTTCTGTCGTCGAAACCATGGAGTTGGTGCATCCCGAGGATCGGGGCCGGGTGGCGGCCAAGCTGGAGGCCTCCCTCGATCCCCGGGGGGATGGCCTGTTCGACGACGAGCACCGCCTGCTGCTGCCGGACGGTACCATCCGCTGGGTGAGAGTCCGGGGGCGGACTTTCTTTGCCGAGGACGGCGAGCGCCGGCCCCTGGGAACCACGGGCATCATGGTGGATGTGACCAGTCGCAAGGAAATGGAGGAAGCCCTGCGTCGGGAAAGCTCCCGCCTGCAGTCCATCCTGGATAACGCGCCGGTGCTCATCTCCATCAAGGACCTGGAAGGACGGATGGTGCTGGCCAACCGGGCGGTTTTCGACACCGTCGCCGTGCCGCCGCCGGAGGAGTTTTTCGGCCGTAGCGTCTTCGACCTCTTTCCCCTGGAAGTGGCTGAGAAGCTCTCGGACAGCGACCGGAAGGCCCTGGAAAGCGATGGCCCCATCCGGGTGGAGGAGCCGGTTCGCCATCGGGACGGTTCGGAGCATACCTACCTGACGGTGAAGTTCCCGGTGCGGGACGTCCATTCGGGGAAGACCCGGAGCCTGTGTGCCATTTCCCTGGACATCACCGAGCGCAAGGCGGCGGAGGCCAAGGTCCGCGGCCTCAATGTCGAGCTGGAGCAGCGGGTGAAGAAGCGCACCACCGAACTGCAGCGGGCCAATGACGCCCTGCTGCGCAGCAACCTGGAACTGCGCCACTTCGCCCACGCCGCCGCCCACGACCTCCAGACGCCGTTGCGTTCCATCGCCGGCTTCGCCCAGCTCCTGCAACAGGAGGTCAAGGGCCTGGCGGACAGCCGGGGGAACGAGTGGGCCGGGCTGGTGGTGGATAACGCCAAGCGCCTCCAGACCCTGATCCAGGAACTGCTCGCCTATACCCGCCTGGATGTCCAGGGGCTGCCCTTCGAGGCGGTGGATTTGCAGAAGCTGCTCTCGGAGGTGCTGTCATCCCTGGCCGGGCTCATCCGCGACACCGGCGCCGAGGTTACCGGCGAGAGCCTGCCCACCGCCCTGGTGGACCGGACCCAGATCGCCCAGCTGTTCCAGAACCTGGTGGAAAACGGCGTCAAATACAACCGCTCCCGGCCGCCCCGGGTGACGATCACCTGTCGGCGCCAGGGGGGCGAGTGGCTGTTCTCGGTGGGGGACAACGGCATCGGCATCGACCGCCGGCACCACGAACGCATCTTCGAAATTTTCCGGCGCCTGCACAGCTATAGCCAGGTTCCCGGCACCGGCATCGGTCTTGCCCTCTGCCGGCGGATCGTGGAGCGCCACGGCGGGCGCATCTGGGTGGAGTCCGAGCCGGGGGAGGGCAGCATCTTCCATTTCACCCTGCCCATCCGGACGCGGCTCGGCTGATTCAAACCAGCACCTCCGGCGGCGGCAGGTCGCACTGGGACTTCCCGGGGGGTTAGGAATTTTCCTACAAACCATCACACACTTCCTACAATAATTTTGTCCTTTACTGATTGTTGATGTATAGGTTCCCGGGCATCATGCGCCCCCCTTAG
>JBLNBI010000054.1:0-8249 GCA_050259815.1 Actinomycetota bacterium
CCAGGCGCAGGCGCCAGAAGTCCGGGGTGCCGAGCTTCGCCTGGATATCCTTGAGGCCGTTGTGGCCGCCGTTGCCGCCACCCTGCTTCAAGCGGATGCCGCCGGGGGGCAGGTCCAGGTCGTCATGGATGACCAGGATTTCCGCCGGGGGAATCTTGTAGAAATTGGCGAGGGCCGCCACCGATTGGCCGGAGCGGTTCATATAGGTGGTGGGCTCGAGAAGCCAGAGGTCGCCGCTGCGGCCGGCCCGGCCGAAGAACTTGGATTGGGGCGCCAGGCTGATCCTGAGCTGATCGGCCAACTGGTCCACGAACCAGAAACCGACGTTGTGCCGGGTGGCTTCGTATTCCGGGCCCGGGTTGCCGAGGCCGACGATGAGGCGGGGAGCGTTCATGGGGTCTGAAATGAAAAGACCGCCGGCGGCGATTGCCGGCGGCGGCCTTGTACGGCTGCTGGACCGAAATTACTCGGCAGCGGCTTCGCCTTCTTCGGCTTCCTGGGCGCCGCCCTTGCCGACGATGGTGACGACGATCTGGTCTTCACCATGGACGACGGCCTTGACGCCCTTCGGCAGCTTCAGCTCGGAAACGTGGATGTTCTGGCCGACCTTCAGTGCGCCCAGGTCCACTTCGATGAACTCGGGCAGGTCCTTGGCCAAGCAGGAGACGTCCACTTCGGTGAGAACGTGGTTGACCAGGCCGCCACCCAGCTTCACGCCAGGAGCGACGTCGGCGTTGACGAAGTGCAGGGGCACCTTGATGTGCAGTTCGTGGGTGGCATCAACGCGCTGGAAGTCGATGTGCAGGACCAGGGGCTTGTAAGCGTGGACCTGGGTGTCGCGGAGCAGCACTTGCTGCTTCTTGCCGTCGACGACCAGATTCAGGATGGAAGAGTGGAAAGCTTCCTTCTTCAGCTTCAGGAGCAGATCGTTGTGATCCACTTCGATGGCCTGGGGGGCTTCGGCACCGCCGTAGACGACACCGGGAACCTTGCCGGCACGACGCAGGCGGCGGCTCGCACTCGTACCCTGCAGCGTGCGCTGTTGCGCGATGATTTCAAATTGCATGATGACTCCAGAGAGATTTCCCGGCCCGCGACCAGGCCGGGGGTGGTAAAAATCAGTCGATAAACAGGGACGACACGGAGTCGTCGTTGCTGATGCGGCGGATGGTCTCGGCCATCAGTTCGGCCACGGACAGCTGGCGGATGCGCGGCGACTGGGCGGCGTCATCCCGCAGGGGAATGGTGTCGGTGACCACCATGGAATCCAGGTCCGAGGTGTTGATCCGCTCAACTGCCGGGCCGGATAGGACCGGGTGGGTACAGTAGGCCACGACCTTCTTGGCACCGTGCTCCTTCAGGGCGGTGGCCGCCTTGCACAGGGTGCCGGCGGTATCCACCATGTCGTCCATGATGACGCAGGTACGGCCGTCCACTTCGCCGATGATGTTCATGACCTCGGAGACGTTCGCCTTGGGACGGCGCTTGTCGATGATGGCCATGTCGCATTCCAGGCGCTTGGCCAGGGAGCGGGCACGGACCACGCCGCCGTGGTCGGGGGAAACCACCAGGGGCTTCTCGAAATTCTGTTGCTTGATGTCGTCCAGCAGGATCGGCAGGGCGTAGATGTTATCGACGGGAATGTCGAAGAAGCCCTGGATCTGCTCGGCGTGGAGGTCCATGGTCAGGACCCGGTCGACGCCGGCGGCGGCCAGCATGTTGGCCACCAGCTTGGCGGCGATGGGCACCCGGGAGGAACGCGGACGGCGGTCCTGGCGGGCGTAGCCGAAATAGGGGATGGCGGCGGTGATACGGCCGGCGGAGGCGCGCTTGAGCGAGTCCACCATCACCAGCAATTCCATCAGATTGTCGTTGGTGGGGGCGCAGGTGGATTGGATGACGAAGATGTCGCGGCCGCGTACGTGCTCTTGAAGCTCGACGCTGACTTCGCCGTCGGAGAAACGGCCTACGTTGGCCCTTCCGAGATCGACATTCAGATGTTTGGCGACGGCGGCTGCCAGTTTGGGATTGGCATTGCCAGTGAAGACCATCAAGCTGTTGTAGGCCATATCGTCATCCTCATGGGGCACTATCTGAAACCGCATCGAGCCCACCAAAAAGCAAACCGGGCAGGCCTGAGGCCTGCCCGGCGAATCCTATGGCTGGGGAGGAAGGATTCGAACCTTCGCATGCCGGAATCAAAATCCGGTGCCTTAACCAACTTGGCGACTCCCCAACTACTTCCTGCACGGGTTCGCGTGCAAGCGAGGCGCGAATATTACAGAAGCCTCGACAAAAAATCTACACTTTTGTGCCACTTTTTTTCATGTCGGCCAGCGGGTGGGCCGGAAGGCCTTCGGCGGCCCAGCCCCCCATGCCCGTCGGCAGGCGGGCGAGGACGGACCCCGCCGCCTGCCGGCTGTTGAATTCGGCGAACACGCAGGCCCCCGAGCCGGTCATCATGGCCGGGCCGAATTGCTTCAGCCAATCCAGATATTCGGCCACGGCCGGAAAGCGGTTGCAGGCTACCGGCTCCAGATCGTTGTGGCCGAAGCCGGGGCGCCAGTCGGCGGCCCGGATGGGCAGCGTGTCCCGCTTCAGGTCGGGGGCGCCGAAGATGGCCGCCGTGGGCACCTGGACCGGCGGTTCCAGCACCACGTACCAGGCGGGCGAGAGGTCCACCGGCCGGAGGGCTTCGCCGACGCCCTCGGCGAAGGCGTTGCGGCCGAAGACGAACACCGGCACGTCGGCTCCCAGGGAAAGGCCTAGTTCCTGGAGCCGCTCCCGGGGCAAATCCAGCTCCCATAGATGGTTGAGGGCAAGCAACACCGTCGCCGCGTCGGAACTGCCGCCGCCCAGGCCGCCGCCCATGGGCAGGCGCTTGTCCAGGTAAATGGTGGCGCCCTGGCGGCAGCCTGTCTCCTGCTGGAGCAGGCGGGCGGCGCGGACGGTGAGGTCCGACTCCGGCGGCACACCGGGAATGGGATTGGCAAGAACCACATCACCGTCGTTCCTGGGCTGGAAGCGCAGACTGTCGCTGCGGTCCACGAAGCGGAAGAGGGTCTGCAGCAGGTGGTAGCCGTCGGGCCGGCGGCCGACGACGTGCAGGAATAGATTGAGCTTGGCCGGCGCCGGCCAGGTGCTGTCCCAGGTCCAGGAGTTCATGGATTGCTCCGCCATTCTTCTATGCGCAGGCGCAGTTCGAGGCTGCGCAGTTCCGGGCTGCTGCCCCTGCGCAGGGTGAGACGCACGGGCAGGGCGGCCGGCGCCTCGCTGTCGTATTCATATTCTATTTGCCAGCCGGCGTCGGCCATGGTCCTGGGGCGGCCCCGGTCGTCGGTCCGCAGTTGGCCGGAGGCGGTGGGACGGCCCAGGAGCCAGGCGGGCAGTTCGCCCAGGGGCAGGGGGTAGCCCGTGGTTTCCTTGAGCAGGGTGGCGGCGTCGGCGGCCCGGTGGAGGCGGCCGTCGCTGGTGCGCAGTTGGGCGCCGGTGCGGCTCTGCTCGATCTCGGCGATGCCCTGGCCTAGGGGATCGGCGACGAAGATGTGATCCGAGGCGCCGTGGTGCTGCCAGGACAGGCGGCCGCTGGCGCTTTCGGGGGCGGCCTCGTAGGGGCGTTCCAGGCGCAGGGCGAAGCGGGCTTCCAGGGAGAAATCATTCAGGGCGGCCCGCTCCGGCTGGGATGCGGGGGGCGGGGCCACGGTGGCGCAGCCGGCCAAGGCCAGGGCGGCGAGCCCTGCGCGCCAGAGGGATCGGGACATCAGGGCAGGTATTTTTTGACGGCGGCGGAAAGGACGTCGTTGTCCGGATTCTTCTTGGCCGCTTCCCGCAGGAGCCGGCGGGCGTCGTCCTTGCGGTCCATGGACCACAGCACTTCGGACAGGTGGGCGGCGATTTCCGGATCCGGCTTGCGCTTGTAGGCCTGCTCCAGGGTCTTCAGGGACTCCTCCAGCTTGCCCTGGCGGAAGAGCACCCAGCCCAGGCTATCCATGATGAAGGGGTCTTCCGGCGCCAGGGTCATGGCCTTGGCGATGAGGTCGTGGGCCTCGTCCAGGTGGATGTTACGGTCGGCCCAGGAATAGCCCAGGGCGTTGAGGCCGTGGGCGTGGTCCGGCTTGATCTGGATGAGGCGCTGCAGATGGCTTTCCAGGACGTCTACCCGCCCGAGACGTTCGGCCATCAGGGCGGCGTCGTAGAGGAGGTCGGTGTTGTCTGGGAAGCGGGCCAGGGCCTTTTCCAGGACGGCGTAGGATTCCTCATAGCGCTTCGCTTCCCGCAGGAGCTGGGATTCGGCCTGCATGAGCTGGGCCTGTTCCTGGTCGGTGCGGCCGGGGGTGGCCTGGATGAAGCGGCGGGCGTCGTCGAACTTGCCCTGCTGGGCCAGGATCTGGGCGGCTCGGGCGCGGGCCGGAATGAACTGGTCGCCGGCGCTCACTTCCTTATAGTGGGTGAGGGCGGCGTCGGGGTGCTTCTGCTCTTCTTCGATCTGGCCGAGGAAGAAATGGACCGTGCCCTTATCCGGGAAATCGGTCTGCAAGAGGCGTTCGAGCTGGGACTTGCCGGTTTTCAGGTCGTTCTGCTGGAGGGCCAGCATGGCTACCGGATAGATCACCTCGGGATTGTCCGGGGCGTCGGCCAGGAGCCGGTCGAACTGGCGGCGGGACTCGTCGTAGCGCTTTTCGGAAATGAGCATCCGGGCCAGGGCCATGCGGGCGTCCTTGGCGCCGGGGTGCTTGTCCACGAAGCGGGTCAGGGTGTCGATGGCCTGGGTGGGGGACTGGCGCAACTGCAGCTGCGCCCGCAGGAGAGCGGCCATTTCCCAGTCGGGCCGCAACTTGAGGGCCTTGTCGACTTCAGTGGTGGCGCGGGTTGATTCCCCGGCGTTGGCAGCGGCAGTGGCCAGGGCGAAGTGGGCCTCGGGAATGTTGGCGTAGGGGGCCGTCACCTTCTCCACCAACTGCAGGACCGATTGCCGGTCCGAGTGGCGCATCAGCATGCGATTGAGGCGCAGCAGGTTGTCGCCGAGGTTGGTCTTGTCCTGTTCGAGGAGGGCGCTCAGTTGGGGCGCCAGCTCGTCGGTGCGGTTGAGGAGGATCAGCAACGTGGTCAGGCTCTGGCGGGCCTTGGTGGACTCCGGTTCGATTTCCACCCAGGTTTTTGCCAAATCGTAGGCCAGCTCGAATTGCCGGGCATAGCCGGCTACCTCGGTGGCGCGCTCCAGGACCCGGGGGTCACGGGTGCGGCGGGCCAGGTCGGCGTAGCTGCTCACCCCCAGGTCGATTTCGCCCCGCTGGAGGGCAAGTTCACCCAGCAGCACCTGGAAAACGGTGCGGGCCGTGAGGTCGCCGCGGCTGGCGCTGGCCGGTACGCTGGGCACCTGCCCCTTGATGGCGGGACCGCTGGCAGCATGGGTCAGACCGGCGAAGATGAGGGCGACTGAAGCGGCGATGAGCTTGCGGACCATGGGGATTTGGAGAGTGGAGTAGCGCGTTAGAGCGCATAGAATGAACTAAGTTTGGGATGTTATTTGGCTTTTGCAAGAGGAACAAGGGATGCCTGAATTGCCCGAAGTGGAAGTCTGCCGCCGAGGTCTGCTGCCGGAAGTGGAGGGGCGCACCATCCAGGATGCTGTCGTACGCTTTCCCCGGCTGCGCCGGGAACTGCCGGCGGGGCTTGCCGAAACCCTGCGGGGGCGGGTCGTTGCCGGCATCATGCGGCGGGGAAAGTATCTCCTCTTCGATTGCCGGGGCGATGACGGAAACGGTTGGCTCATCGTGCATCTGGGCATGACGGGCAACCTGCGCTTCGTGCCGCCGGGGACGCCGGTCGGGCGCCACGATCACTTCGACCTGGTGCTGCCCCATACGGTATTGCGCTTTTCCGACCCCCGGCGCTTCGGGGTAGTGGCCTGGCATCCGGGCGACAAACCGGAAGCGGACCCGCTGCTCTCCAAGCTGGGCGTCGAGCCCCTGTCCCCCGATTTCACCGCCGCTTGGCTCTACGCCGCCACCCGCAGGCGCCAGGCACCCATCAAGACCTTTCTCATGGACGCCCATGCCGTGGTGGGGGTCGGCAATATCTATGCGTCAGAGAGCCTCTTCCGGGCCGGCATCTCGCCCCTGCGGGCTGCCGGCCGCCTGGGGAAGGAAAGTTGCGCCCGGCTGGTGCAGGCGGTGAAGGAAACCCTGAGCGATGCCATCGCCGCCGGCGGCAGCAGCATCCGGGACTATGTCCATAGCGACGGGGGTTCCGGGTGGTTCCAGATTTCCTGCGGCGTCTACGACCGGACCGGGCTGGCCTGCGGGCGCTGCGGCGGCACGGTCCGCCAGATCCGGCAGGCGGGGCGTTCCACCTATTATTGTCCCGGCTGCCAGCGCTGATGCCAGCGGGCTTGCTATGTGCTAAATTTTGGCTTCCCTAGGAAGCACTGGAGTTTGTCATGTCCCTTGGTCAAGAATTCGCCGTCTATAGCGATTGGCGTTCGCGCCTGGCGAGCTGCGTCGGCAATTTTCAGGACTGGTTGTCCGAAAACGAATTGTCGGATGCCCAGACCGACCTGCGCCTTACCCAGCTCCTCGACCGCCTGCGGGAGGATCGCCTGAACGTCGCCTTCGTGGCCGAGTTCTCCCGGGGCAAGTCCGAACTGATCAACGCCATCTTCTTTGCCGACTACGGCAACCGTATGCTGCCCTCGTCGGCGGGCCGGACCACCATGTGTCCGACCGAGCTGCTCTACGACGACAAGCGTCCGCCCCGGGTCGAGCTGCTCCCTATCCAGACCCGCGCTGACAACAGCAGCGTCAGCGAATACAAGGGCTATCCCGACGAATGGCATGTGGTGAACCTGGATGTGGACTCCGCCGAGGCCATGCAGGAAGCCCTGCGCCACGTCAGCGAAACCACCCGGGTGCTTCCCGAGGAAGCCGGCAAGCTGGGCTTCGAGGTGGGCCAGGGCGAAGCGGACCTCTATCGGGTCGGCGCCGACGGCATGGTGGAAATCCCCCGCTGGCGCCACGCCGTCATCAATTTCCCCCATCCCCTTCTGCAGCAGGGGCTGGTCATCCTCGACACCCCGGGCCTGAACGCCATCGGCGCCGAGCCGGAACTGACCCTCTCCCTTCTGCCCAACGCCCATGCCGTCCTATTCATCCTGGCCGCCGACACGGGGGTGACCCAGTCCGACCTGGCCATCTGGAAGGAGCATATCGGCGAGGGCGGCGCCAGCAAGCGGGGCCGCATGGTGGTCCTCAACAAGATCGATGGACTGTGGGACGAACTGAAGACCCCGGCCGAGGTGGAGGCGGAAATCCAGAAGCAGGTGGATTCCTGCGCTTCCATCCTGGAGCTGCCGGTCCGCCAGGTCTTCCCGGTTACCGCCCAGAAGGGGCTGGTGGCGAAGATCAACGGCGACGACGAACTGCTGGCCAAGAGCCGCCTGCCCGAACTGGAGGCTGCCCTGTCCGGCGAGCTGATTCCGGCCAAGCGGGATATCGTCCGGGACAATACCGAAACCGAATTCGGCGAGGTGAACAAGCGGGTCCGCGTTCTCCTGGATTCCCGCCTGAACGGCCTGCGGGAGCAACTGACCGAACTCACCGAGCTGCGCGGCAAGAACAAGGGCGTGGTGGAGTACATGATGGGCAAGGTGCGGGCCGAGAAGGACGAGTTCGAGGCTGGCCTGCAGCGCTATTACGCAGTGCGCAGCGTCTTCTCCACCCTGACCAACAACCTCTTCGCCCATCTGGGTATCGACACCCTCCGGCACGTCACCCAGACCACCCGGGAGGCCATGCTCGAGGCGACCTTCTCCAAGAGCCTGTCGGACGCCATGGCCGCCTTTTTCCGGCAGACCCGGGAAGCCTTGGCCAAGTCCAATGGCGAGATTGGCGAAATCCTGGCCATGATGGAGGCGGTGTACAAGAAATTCGCCGTGGAGCACGGCCTCAAGCTCGGTTCGCCGACCACCTTCTCCCTGTTGCGCTACGAGAAGGAAATCGACCGCCTGGAGCAGTGGTGCGACACCCACCTCAACACCATGATCAATCTCCTCACCCACGAGAAGAAGAACATTACCCAGAAGTTCTTCGAGGAGGTGGCGGTCCAGGTGCGGCGTGCCTTCGAGCATGCCAACAAGGACGCGGAAGTTTGGCTGAAGGCTATCATGGCCCCCATGGAAACCCAGGTCCGGGAGCACCAGATTCAGCTGAAGCGCCGCCTGGAAAGCATCAAGCGCATCCACCAGGCCACCG
>JBLNBI010000055.1:0-7095 GCA_050259815.1 Actinomycetota bacterium
CCGGCACGATGAGCCCTTTCCAGCACGGAGAGGTGTTCGTGACCGAGGATGGCGCCGAGACCGACCTGGACCTGGGCCACTACGAGCGCTTCACCAGCGCCCGCATGAGCAAGCGCAACAACTTCACCACCGGCCAGGTTTACGACGCCGTGCTGAAGAAGGAGCGTCGCGGTGAGTACCTGGGCAAGACCGTTCAGGTCATCCCCCACATCACCGACGAGATCAAGGGCAAGGTCAAGGCCGGTGCCGAAGGCGCCGACGTGGCCATCGTCGAGGTCGGCGGCACGGTGGGCGACATCGAATCCCTGCCCTTCCTGGAAGCCATCCGCCAGATGGGCATCGAGGAAGGCCGCAACAACACCTGTTTCATCCATCTGACCCTGCTGCCGTACATCCCCACGGCCGGCGAGCTGAAGACCAAGCCGACCCAGCACTCCGTCAAGGAGCTGCGTGAGATCGGTATCCAGCCGGACATCCTGCTGTGCCGCGCCGACCGGTCCATCCCGGTGGAAGAGCGCCGCAAGATCGCGTTGTTCTGCAACGTGATGCCGGAAGCGGTCATCGAGTGCCTGGACGCCGATTCCATCTACAAGATTCCCGGCATGCTCCACGAGCAGATGCTGGACGAGATCGTCTGCCACAAGCTGGGCATCCTGGCCAAGGCGGCCGACCTGACGGTCTGGGAAAAGCTGATCGATGCCATGGAGCATCCCCAGGACACCGTCAAGATCGCCTTCGTCGGCAAGTACGTGGATCTGACTGAGTCCTACAAGTCCCTGATCGAAGCCATCAAGCACGCCGGTATCCACACCCGCTGCAAGGCGGATATCGAGTACATCGATTCCGAGAATATCGAGAAGGAAGGCATCGACATCCTCAAGGGCATGGACGCCATCCTGGTTCCCGGCGGCTTCGGCCGGCGCGGTACCGAAGGCAAGATCGAAGCCATCCGCTACGCCCGGGAGAACAAGGTGCCCTATCTGGGCATCTGCCTCGGCATGCAGATGGCCGTGGTCGAATTCGCCCGCCACGTGGCCGGCCTGAAGGACGCCCACTCCACCGAGTTCGTCCAGGACACCCCTTATCCCGTCATCGGCCTGATCACCGAGTGGCTGGATGCCTCCGGCAAGATCGAAAAGCGGGGCCAGGATTCCGACCTGGGCGGCACCATGCGCCTGGGCGCCCAGGTCTGCAAGCTGACCGAAGGTTCCCTGGCCCGCCGGGTCTATGGCGCCCCCGAGATCACCGAGCGCCATCGCCACCGCTACGAGGTCAACAACACCCTGCTGGCCCAACTGGAAGACAAGGGCCTGATCGTTTCCGGCCGGGCGCCGGGAACTGATCTGTGCGAAATGGTCGAACTTCCGACGGACGTCCATCCCTGGTTCGTGGGCTGCCAGTTCCACCCGGAATTCACTTCCAATCCGCGTCAGGGCCACCCCCTGTTCACGTCCTACGTGCAGGCTGCGCTGGCCCAGAAGCAAGGCAAGAAGGCCAAATGAACCTTTGCGGTTTCAAGGCTGGTCTCGACCAGCCTTTTTTCCTTATTGCCGGCCCCTGCACCGCCGAGTCCCTTGAGCTGTGCGTGGACGTGGCCGGCCGGATGAAGGAAATCTGCGCCCGCCTCGGCGTTCCGTACATCTTCAAGGCCTCCTACGACAAGGCCAACCGCAGTTCCGGCACGTCGGTGCGCGGCCCGGGCCTGGAGGGGGGGCTCCATATCCTGTCGGAAGTCCGCCGCCAGATCGGCGTGCCGGTGCTCACCGACGTGCATACTGAAGAAGACGTGCAGGCCGTGGCGGCCGTGGTGGATGTGCTCCAGACGCCGGCCTTCCTGTGCCGCCAGACGGATTTCATCCACGCCGTGGCGGCCTCCGGCAAGCCCGTGAATATCAAGAAGGGCCAATTCCTGGCTCCCGGCGACATGAAGAACGTGGTCGCCAAGGCCAAGGAAGCCAACGGCGGCGCCGACACCATCATGGTGTGCGAGCGGGGCGCGTCCTTCGGCTACAACAACCTGGTTTCCGACATGCGGTCCCTGGCCATCATGCGGGAAACCGCCTGTCCGGTGGTGTTCGACGCCACCCACAGCGTCCAACTGCCAGGGGGGCAGGGCACGTCTTCCGGCGGCCAGCGGGAATTCGTCCCGGTGCTGGCCCGGGCGGCGGTGGCGGTGGGGATTGCGGGTCTCTTCATGGAAACCCATCCCTGCCCGGAAAAGGCTTTCTCCGACGGGCCCAATAGCTGGCCCCTGGATCGGATGGAGAATCTGCTCACCACCCTGGTGGTGCTGGACAAGGCAGCAAAGGCAGCTGGATTCGAAGAATTGAAGTAGAAACGGCCTTGGCCGATATTAAAAAATAGCTTTAATTAGTTGTTTCAACCTGTTGATAAGAGGAAGAAATATGAGTTCTATCGTTGATGTCGTCGCCCGGGAGATTCTGGATTCCCGCGGTAATCCCACGGTCGAGGCCGACGTTCTGCTGGAAAGCGGCGTCATGGGCCGCGCCGCTGTTCCGTCCGGCGCCTCCACCGGCTCCCGGGAAGCCATCGAGCTGCGCGACGGCGATGCCGGCCGCTTCCTGGGCAAGGGCGTCCTGCAGGCTGTCGAGAACATCAACACCGAGATCTCCGAAGCCATCATCGGCCTCGACGCCCAGGAACAGGCTTTCATCGATCAGACCATGATCGACCTGGACGGCACCGACAACAAGTCCCGCCTGGGTGCCAACGCCATCCTGGCCGTGTCCATGGCCGTGGCCAAGGCTGCCGCCGAGGAATCCGGCCTGCCCCTGTACCGCTACTTCGGCGGTTCCGGCCCGATGCAGATGCCGGTGCCGATGATGAACATCATCAACGGCGGCGCCCACGCCAACAACAGCCTGGACATCCAGGAATTCATGGTCATGCCGGTGAGCCAGACTTCCTTCCGTGAAGCCCTGCGCTGCGGCGCCGAGATCTTCCACGCCCTGAAGAAGCTCCTGGACAAGAAGGGCCTGCCCACCTCCGTCGGCGACGAAGGCGGCTTCGCCCCCAACCTGGGCAGCCACGCCGAGGCCCTGCAGGTCATCATGCAGGCCATCGAGAACGCCGGCTACGTTCCCGGCCAGGACGTCCTGCTGGCCCTGGACTGCGCCGCTTCCGAGTTCTACAAGGACGGCAAGTACAAGCTGGAAGGCGAAGGCCTGGAGCTGACCTCCGCCCAGTTCGTCGATTACCTGGCCAACCTGGCCGACCAGTTCCCCATCGTCTCCATCGAAGACGGCATGGCCGAGGGCGACTGGGAAGGCTGGAAGCTGCTGACCGACCGCCTGGGCAAGTCCGTGCAGATCGTCGGCGACGACCTCTTCGTCACCAACACCAAGATCCTGAAGGAAGGCATCCAGAAGGGTATCGCCAACTCCATCCTGATCAAGATCAACCAGATCGGCACCCTGTCCGAGACCTTCGCCGCCATCGAGATGGCCAAGCGGGCCGGCTACACCGCCGTCATCTCCCACCGTTCCGGCGAAACCGAGGATTCCACTATCGCCGACATCGCCGTGGGCCTCAACGCCGGCCAGATCAAGACCGGTTCCCTGTCCCGTTCGGACCGTATCGCCAAGTACAACCAGCTCATCCGCATCGAGGAAGATCTGGGCGATACCGCTTCCTACCCGGGTCGCGAAACCTTCTACAACCTGCGCTAAATGCGTTGGCTGACGGTCGGACTCCTCGCCTTGATCGGCCTGCTCCAGTACCCCCTCTGGGTGGGTAAGGGCGGCTGGCTGAAGGTTTGGGAGTACGACCGTCTCCTGCAGCAGCAGAAGGAAGCAACAAAAACGCTGGAAATCCGCAACGCGGGCCTCGACGCCGAGGTCCGCGATCTCAAGCAGGGCTACGACGCCATCGAGGAGCGTGCCCGCTTCGAGCTGGGTATGATCAAGCAGGACGAAACCTTCGTCCAGATTCCCGAAAAAAACCTGGGGAAGTAATCAGTAGTCAGCCCCAGAAGCCTCCGCTAGAATCGTCCGCAGCAGCACCCCAACAGTGACAGAGGGCGATAAGGAGGATTCATGCAGCTTAAAGCCGGAGAACAAGCCCCCATTTTTTCACTGCCGGATGCCGATATGGAAACGGTGAATCTGGCGGACTATAAAGGAAAGCACGTCGTTCTTTTTTTCTACCCGAAGGCCGGTACGCCTTGCTGCACCCTGGAGGCCACCGAGTTTTCGGATCACGAGGCCGACTTCGGCCGGGAGAACTGCGTCCTTTTCGGCATCAGCCGGGACGATTGCCTGAAGCACGCGGAATTTCGCGACAAGGAAGGGATCGGAGTAGAACTGCTCTCCGACGAAGAAGGCGAAGTGTGCAAGCAGTACGGCGTCTGGCAGCTCAAGGAAGTGGATGGCCACAAGAAGCATGGCGTTATCCGTTCCACCTTCGTCATCGATAAGGATGGCTTAGTCCGGCATGCCCTGTACAACGTCAATTACCGGGGCCACGCACTGGAAGTGCTACGCCTCGTCAAGGAACTGAATTCATGATCACTGAGGTCGCAAAGAATACCGTCATCACCCTCGACTACCACGTCACCGATCCGGACGGCGAAGTCGTCGACGAAGGGCGGGAACCCCTCGTCTATCTGCACGGCGGCTACGACGATATTTTCCCGAAGATCGAAGAGGCCCTGCAGGGCAAGAAGGTGGGCGAGTCCATCCAGGTCAAGCTGCAGCCCGATGAAGCCTTCGGCGATTACGACGCCAACCTCGTCCAGGTGGAGCCCCGCAAGGACTTCCCGAAGGAACTGGAAGTCGGCATGCAGTTGGAAGGCGCCCCGGAAGGCGCCGACGAGGACGATTTCGTCATCTACCGGGTGACCGACATCGCCGACGACAAGGTGGTGCTGGACGGCAACCATCCCCTGGCCGGCATGGCCCTGGTCTTCACCTGCACCGTCACCAACATCCGCGGTGCCAGCGCCGAGGAAATCGAGCACGGCCACGTCCACGGGGACGACGACGAGGAGTGCTGAACCCGCTTCCCGTCCCGGCCGGTGCTACGGCCAGGGGTGGGATTCGAAGCGGAAGAGGGCGGGTGAATCGGTGTCCATATACACCTTCACCCAGCCCATGAAGGGATAGCCGTAGCTTTCCACCCGGGTGAAGCGCTCGATGGTTTCACCCTGGCCATTCCGCAACGGGTGGTCGATCTGGTGGTGGTGGGTGTCCCCGTGGACCAGGAGCACCTGGCCCGGGAAATCCAGGGTTTCGCTGCGCAGGGTTTCCAGCAGGTCGCGGAATCCCCGGTTGGGCAGGTTCTGGGCGAAATGCTTGAAGCCTGGATTGGCCTGCATCAAGAGCACAATTCCCGGGGATTTCTCCTTGCAGGCGAGGGCGAATCCCTCCCTGATCCAGGCCAGCAGCGCCGGATTGCGGGCCGAGAATTCGTCCCGCGGCACATCTTCCATCCCCCAGTTGTTATCCGGCCCGGGGACGTTCAGGGTGACGAAAACCACCGGACCCAGACGGAAGCGGGCGTGTTCCGGATAGCCCGGCTGCTGCTCCAGGACGATCTGCCTTTGCCCCAGGGAACGGCTGCCGCTCCAGAACAGGCTACGCAATTTGACCAGCCGCTCCAGGGGATCGTAGGAGCCGTTGGTGACCCGGGCGCAGTCTGTCCATTCGTTGTCACCGGGAACGTAAACGAAGGGAATCCGGGAGGCGTTGAACAGAGCCTTCCGATCCTGGAACAGGCTATCGTCGCAGCGCTGCTGGCCTCCTTTGATGTCGCCGACGTGTGCCACCAGGTCTACCTGGGCATCGGCGATGGCCTCCAGCATCCTCGGAAACTGCCGCCGTTCGAAGTGGGAGTACGGCGTGTCCCCGACGATGGCGAAGCGCCAGGTCTCGGCACCGGTGAGGGCGCTCCAGAAAATAAGCAGCAACCCCAGCCAAGCCTTCATCAGCGCACCAGGCCTTTCAAGGCGTAGAGGGCGTCCAGGGCCTCCCGGGGGGTGAGGCTGTCCGGGTCGATGGCGGCCAGCTTCTCCAGGGCGGGATGGGGTTCCGGCTCCTCGTACTCCGGCTCGGCGCAGGCGAAGAGGTCGGGCTGGAGAGGATCGATGGCGGCCCGCTGCTCGAATTCCCGCAACTGCCGGCGGGCGGCCTTCACCACGGCGTTCGGGATGCCTGCCAGGGCGGCGACCTGGATACCGTAGCTCTGGTTGGCCGGGCCTTCCTCGACGGCGTGGAGGAAGACGATGCGCTCCCCGTGCTCCACTGCATCCAGATGGACGTTGGCCAGTTCCGAGTACTCATGGGAGAGCCGGGTCAGCTCGAAGTAGTGGGTGGCGAAGAGGGTGAGGCAGCGGTTCTTCTCAACCAGGTTGCGCAGGATGGCGAAGGCGAGCGCCATGCCGTCGAAGGTGGAGGTGCCTCGGCCGATCTCGTCCATGAGCACCAGGCTGTTGGCAGTGGCGTGGTGGAGAATGGCGGCGGCCTCGGTCATTTCCACCATGAAGGTGGAGCGGCCGGAAGCCAGGTCGTCGGAGGCGCCGATACGGGTGAAGATGCGGTCCATGGGCCCCAGCACCGCACGGCTCGCCGGCACGAAGCTTCCCACATGGGCGAGGAGGGCGATGAGGGCCACTTGCCGCATGTAGGTGGATTTACCGCCCATGTTCGGGCCGGTGATGAGGAGCAGCCGACGGTTTTCGGCCAGATGCACGTCGTTGGCAATGAAGGCTTCGGCGGAGCCCGCCATCTCGGCCTCCACCACCGGGTGCCGCCCGGCCTCGACATGGAGGCCGATGTCGTCGGAAAACTCCGGCCGGCACCAGTTGTACTTCTGGGCGGTGTCGGCAAAGCCGGCCAGCATGTCCAGGTGGGCCACCGCCCGGGCGATCCGGTGCAGGGTCGGCACCACGGGCAGCAGTTCCGACAGGATTTCCTCGTACAGGGCCTTTTCCCTGGCGAGCGACCGCTCCTGGGCAGACAGGGCCTTGTCCTCGAAGGCCTTCAGTTCCGGGGTGATGTAGCGCTCGGCGTTTTTCAGGGTCTGGCGCCGGCGGTAGTCCTCCGGCACCTTGGCCGCATTGGCGTGGCTGACCTCGAT
>JBLNBI010000056.1:0-6783 GCA_050259815.1 Actinomycetota bacterium
TATCCACCTGGCCCTCCAGCTTTCCCGCCCGGTCTTCCCGGATGACGTTGCCGAACCAGCCGTAGAGCATGTAGATGAGGATGGCCGCCCCCAGGACCATGACGTAGGGGCCCGCCGCCACCTTGGCCAGCAGCAGGATGAAGCCGCTGGCGAGGCTCAGGATGCCCAGGGAGCCGACGATGGGCCAGGGGGAGGGCGGCGGGACGTAATAGTGTTGTTCGGCATGTTCGGCCATGGTGCTTGCCTCGGGGTCATTTCACCTGGGGGGCGGTGGTGAAGGAGTGGTAGGGGGGCGGCGAGGGCAGGGTCCATTCCAGGGTTTCGGCCCCCTCCCAGGGCCGGTCGCCGGCCTTGGCGCCGCCGAGGACACACTTCACCACCACATAGACGAAGATGAGCTGGCTCGCCCCCAGGACGAAGGACCCCAGGCTTTCCAGCCGGTTGAGGTCGGCGAATTGCAGGGCGTAGTCGGGAATGCGCCGGGGCATGCCGGCCAGCCCCAGGAAGTGCATGGGGAAGAAGGTGACATTGAAGGCGATGGCGGTGAGCCAGAAATGGACCCGGCTCCAGAATTCGTCGTACATGTGGCCCGTCCACTTGGGCAGCCAGTAATAGACGCCTCCCATCATGGCCATGGCCGACCCCGAGAACAGCACGTAGTGGAAGTGGGCCACCACGTAATAGGTGTCCTGGAGCTGGATATCCACCGGCACGATGGACACCACCAGGCCCGAAAAGCCGCCGATGGTGAACAGGCAGACGAAGGCCAGGGCGAAGAGCATGGGGGTCTCGAAGGTGATGGCCCCCTTCCACAGGGTCGCCACCCAGTTGAACACCTTCACCCCGGTGGGCACCGAGATGAGCATGGTGGCGTACATGAAGTAGAGCTGCCCGGCCACCGGCATGCCGGTGGTGAACATGTGGTGGGCCCAGACCATGAAAGACAGCCCGGCGATGGCCGCCACCGCATAGACCATGGAGGTGTAGCCGAAGAGCTTCTTGCGGGCGAAGGTCGGGATGATGGTGGAAATAATCCCGAAGGCCGGCAGGATCATGATGTACACCTCCGGATGCCCGAAGGTCCAGAAGATGTGCTGGTACATCACCGGGTCCCCGCCGCCGGCGGCGTTGAAGAAATGGGTGCCGAAATGGCGGTCGGTGAGGAGCATGGTCACCACGCTGGCCAGCACCGGCATCACGGCCACCAGCAGGAAGGCGGTGATCAGCCAGGTCCACACGAACAGGGGCATCTTCATCAGGGTCATCCCCGGAGCCCGCAGGTTCAGGATGGTGACGATGATGTTGATGGCCCCCATGATGGAAGAGAGCCCCATGATGTGCACCGCCAGGATGGTCATGTCGTAGGAGATGCCCCCCTGGATATAGAGGGGCGGATACATGGTCCAGCCCCCCGCCATGGCGCCGCCGGGCACGAAGAAGGAGGTGGAGAGCAGGAGGGCCGCCACCGGCAGGAGCCAGAAGCTCCAGTTGTTCATGCGGGGGAAGGCCATGTCCGGGGCGCCGATCATCAGCGGTATCTGCCAGTTGGCGAAGCCCGTCAGGGCCGGCATGATGGCCCCGAAGATCATGATCAGCCCGTGCATGGTGGTGAGCTGGTTGAAGACGTGGGGCTGCACGATCTGGATGCCCGGCTGGAACAGCTCCGCCCGGATGAGCATGGCCAGCGCCCCGCCGAACAGGAACATGAGGAGGGAAAACCACAGGTAAAGGGAGCCGATGTCCTTGTGGTTGGTGGAGGTCAGCCAGCGCATGAGGCCCTTGGGATGGTCCTCGTGGTGGCTGGCGTGGTCGTTCAGGACGGCTTCCATGGGCGATTCCTTCACTTGTTGCGCAGGGCGGCGACTTCCCGGGGCTGCACCCCGTTGCCGGTCTTGTTGTTCCAGGCGTTACGCTCGTAGCTGACCACGGCGGCGATATCCAGGTCGGAAAGCTGGGGGCCGAAGGCCGGCATGGCCGTTCCCGGCCGGCCGTGGAAAACCACATCCAGGTGGCCGGCCGTGGTGCCGGTCACCACCTTGGAACCGTTCAAGGGCGGGAAGGCCGGCGGCAGGCCCTGGCCGTTGGCCTGGTGGCAGGACACGCAGTTGGCCGTGTAGACCTTCTCGCCCATGGAAACCAGTTCGGCCAGGGCGTATTCCTTGCTGGCGGCGGCCTTGGCCTCGGCTAGCTGGGTCTTCTGCTGGTCCATCCAGGCGGCGAATTTCTGGGGCGGCAGGGCCTCCACCACGATGGGCATGTAGCCGTGGTCCACCCCGCACAGCTCGGCGCACTGGCCCCGGTAGGTGCCGGGCTCGTCGATCCTGAACCAGGCGTCCCGGATGAAGCCGGGAATGGCGTCCTGCTTCACCCCCAGGGCCGGCACCCACCAGGCGTGGATGACGTCGGCGGAGGTGAACACCAGGCGCACCTTCTGGCCGGTGGGCACCACCAGGGGCTTGTCCACCTCCAGGAGGTAATGGTCCGATTTGGGAGCCTTGTTGTTCACCTGGTCCCGGGAGGTGGCCAGGTTGCTGATGAACTTCACCTCCTGGCCCAGGTATTCGTATTCCCACTTCCACTGCCGGCCGGTGACCTTGACCGTCATGTCCGGCTTGCTGGTGTCCTTCATGTCCACCACCACCGCCGTGGTGGGGATGGCGATGCCGATCAGGATGATGAAGGGGATGATGGTCCACAGGGCTTCCAGCCTGGGATTCTCGTGGAAATGGTGGGGCTGGTGGCCCAGGGATTTGCGGTGGTGCCAGAGGGCGTACATCATGGGCACGAAGACCACGAAGAACAGCCCGGCGCAGATCCAGTTGATGATGGTGTTGAGGTCGTAGATTTCCCGCCCGACGCTGGTGACCGGCGTCTGCATGGTGACGGGGAACTGGTAATCCGCCAGGGCCGGAAGGCAGAGGAGCAGGGCGGCGCCCGGAAGGCTCAGGCTGGTTATTTTGTTGATTCTTGGTAGCCTCATTCCCTTTTTCTCCTGGCTAACAGTGCTTGATCTTGGCAAGCCGCAGGGTCAGTTCGCGGCCGATGGCGGTGCGTTCCTCATCCGAGAGGAGCCGGCCGAAGGCCACCTCCTTGCCGTGGGAGCGCAGGGTGATGATCCTTCCGCCCCCCACCGAGGCGGGCTGGAGGGCCACCTGGACCCAGTGGCTGTTGAATTCCAGGTGCCGGTCCCCGTCCGGGGTGTGGCTGTCGAGGATGAGCCGGTCGTCGTCCAGGACCAGGCGCTCGAAATCCCCGGCGTGGCGCTCCACCTGGTGGAAGGCCCAGGCCAGGCCGAGGAGGGGAAGAAGCATGAAGAGGGTGACGGGCCAGGCGCCCAGTTTCACGAAGACGGCGCCGATGCCGCCCCACCAGGGCAGCAGGATGACCATGGCCAGCCGCAGGCCTGCGCTGCCGGCCACGTAATTCGGCCGGGCGGTGACGCTGAAATGCGCCGGATCGCCGGCGCGCACGAATTCCACCATAGGGCGCCATCAATGTGAGCTTGCGACACCCTGTCCGCCCCATCCTCCCTAGGCGTTTCGCCCGGACAGGGAACCAAGTTGCACCCGTTTGGAAAAGGGCTCCGGGGGGAGGTTCCTTGCGCCATTCCCGTATTTTGGCGGGTGGATTTCCCCTAGGGGGCGCGGCCGGAATTAAATAGGCCGCGGGGGATCATAGCGGGATTGAGGTGCCGTTGTTGCGGAGCGAAACCATGAGAAGGATGTACTTTCTGGTGCCCGATATCGAGATCACCCGGAAGATCGTCGATGATCTGCTGCTGGCCCGGGTGGACGAGAGGCATATCCACGTCCTCGCCCGCCGGGGCACCCCCCTGGAGGACATCCCGGAAGCCAGCTTCATGCAGAAGACCGATTTCCTGCCCGCCCTGGAGCAGGGCGTGGCGGTGGGCGGCGCCACCGGGGCGATTGCCGGGCTGGTGGCCCTGGCGCTGCCGGTGGGCGGCCTGGTGCTGGGCGGCGGGGCGGTGCTCGCCGCTTCCCTGGCGGGAGCCGGCCTGGGCGCCTGGTGGTCGAGCATGATCGGCGCCGGCATCGGCAACCGCCGGCTCAAGGACTACGAAGAGGCCATCGAGCGGGGCGAGATCCTGGTGATGGTGGATGTGCCCAAGGGCAAGGTCCACCAGATCGAGACCCTGATCAAGGAGCACCACCCGGAGGCCGAGTGCATGGGCTGCGACCCGACCATTCCGGCCTTTCCGTGAAAGGCCGGCTTACTGCTTAGCGGCGGGGCGTCCGGGCGGCCGGGGGAGTGCGTCCCTCGATGTGGCGGAAGGTGATCCGTCCCTTGGAAAGGTCGTAGGGGGACAGTTCCAGGGAAACCTTGTCGCCGGCCAGGACGCGAATGTGGTTCTTGCGCATCTTGCCGCCGCTGTAGGCCACCAGGTTGTGTCCGTTTTCGAGAGTGACGCGGAAGCGGGAATCCGGCAGGACTTCGTCGACGACGCCTTGCATTTCAATGAGTTCTTCCTTGGCCATGGCCGTATCTCCTTAAAGGTCGTGAAGGGCGAGCCCGGAGGAAATGGGGCTCTGGAATGAGGGACAGGCTGGCGAAGCGCCGATCTTGGACGTCCGCAAATGGGGACGGGCCCTCTCAGGGGCAGAAATCAAGACGGCTTGGCGATGCAGGGAGGAAGTCCGCGGGGTGGCGCGGGAATTGAACCGAACAAAGGCGACGCTGCTTGAAGCTCGCGGGCCGACACTATGCGCGTTATCGGGGCTTTTGGCAAAGGAATTATCTTGGGCGGGCGACCGGAATTAATCGGAGCCGGGGAACTCATACGAAATTGCAGTGCAGTTGTCGCGGAGCGAAAACGTGGGGCGGATGTCCCTGGCGCCGGCCATTCCGGCTTATCCATAGGCGGGAAGGCATTGGCGCATGCAGGGTCATGACATCATTGTCCTAGGTGCTTCGGCCGGCGGGCTGAAGGCCCTCAGCGTCATCTTCGGACGGTTGCCCGCCGATCTGCAGGCTTCTCTCTTCGTCGTCCAGCACCTGTCGGCGGACCACGTCAGCCTGCTGCCCGCCATCCTGTCGGACGTCAGTGCGTTGCCGGCAGTCCACGGGGTGGACGGGGAGGATATCCGCAGGGGAGTGATCTACGTCGCGCCGCCCGACTACCATCTGCTGGTGAATCGGGAGCATGTCCGGGTGGTGAGGGGACCCCGGGAAAACCGCTTCCGGCCGGCCATCGATTCCCTCTTCCGGTCCGCCGCCCGGTCTTACGGGCCCCGGGTCGTCGGGGTGGTGCTGACCGGCCTCCTGGACGACGGTACCGTCGGCCTGCAGGCCATCAAGAGACGGGGCGGCGTGGCCGTGGTGCAGGACCCCCTGGACGCCGAATACCCCAGCATGCCGTCCAATGCCCTCAGTTTCGTCAACATCGACTACACCCTGCCCCTTGCCGAAATCGCTTCGGTCCTGATCCGCCTGGTCGAGGAACCGGCGGCCGAGGAGGACACTTTTGCCATTCCTTGGGACATGGAAATCGAAGCCAATGTCGCGGAGCAACAGATGAACACCGAGCAGTTGCTGAAAGGCGTCGAGGAAATCGGCAGCCGCACCACCTTTACCTGCCCCGCTTGCAACGGCAGCCTGTGGCAGGTGGGGGAGGACGAGCCCCTGCGCTTCCGCTGCCATATCGGCCACGCCTTCACCGCCAAGGCACTCCTGGCGGAACAGACCCAGAGCCTGGAAAACGCCCTGTGGTCGGCCATCCGCCTCATGGAGGAGAAAGTGGCCTTCGCGCGCCGCATGGCCGAGCGGCGCATCAGACTCAACCTGCCGGAGGCGGCGGAGCCCTATCTGCAATACGCCGACCGCCTGGATCAGGAAGTTGGCGCCCTGCGCCGGATGACCGTCGAGGGGTTTGCCACCCGGCATGTCCAGTCCGCCAGCGGAGAGCAGGCGGAATAGGTTCGGCGGCGCAGGTCAGTTGTCCCGGCTGTCGGGCAGGGTGAAGCGGAATGTGCTTCCCCGGCCGGGTTCCGACTCCACCCAGATCCGTCCTCCGTGGCGGTGGACGATGCGCCGGCACACCGCCAGGCCGATGCCGGTTCCCGGATAAGCCTGCTGGGAGTGGAGGCGGTGGAAGATGTCGAAGATACGCTGGTGGTGCTTGGCAGCAATACCGATGCCGTTGTCCTCCACCGAAACCACCCACTCCCCGAGCTCGCGGCAGGCCGAGATGTGGATCCGGGGCGGCTTCCCGTCCTGGTACTTGATGCCGTTGTCGATGAGGTTCTGGAACAGCTGGGACAGTTGTATCCGGTCGCCGATCACGGTGGGCAGGGGGTCGTGGCCGACCTCCGCCCCCTGTTCGGCGAGGACGACCCGGGCCGAGGCCAGGAACTCGTCCACCACCCGGTTTAAGTCCACCGGCTCGAAGGGACTGCCCCGGGAATCGACCCGGGAGTAGGAGAGCAGGTCCTGGACCAGGATGTGCATGCGCTGCACCTGGTAGATGATCTGGGACATCCAGCTCTTCATCTGGTCGCTGCCCTGGTTCCCCAGTTCCTTCTGGAGCAGCTGGACGAAGCCGTGGATGGAGCGCAGGGGCGTCTGGAGGTCGTGGGCGGCGACGTAGGCGAAGCGCTGCAGTTCCAGGTTGCTGCGTACCAGCTCCTCGGTGGCCCGCTTCTTCTCGGTGATGTCCACGGCTGCCATCCTGAGGGTCTGGCCGGCCCGGTCTGAAGCCGCTTCCACCTGCACGAAAAGGCGCTGCTGGGGATCGCGGGGGTTGGTGAGTTCAAGCTCGCAACTGTC
>JBLNBI010000057.1:0-7685 GCA_050259815.1 Actinomycetota bacterium
GGGTGCGGACCCGGGCCAGCAGCTCGGAGAAGGCGAAGGGCTTGACCAGGTAGTCGTCGGCCCCCAGCTCCAGGCCCTTGACCCGGTCCTCCACCTGGTCCCGGGCGGTGAGGAAGAGCACCGGCACATCCTTGCCGGCCCGGCGCACCGCCTGGAGAATCTGCCAGCCGTCGATGCCCGGCAGCATGACGTCCAGGATGAGGAGGTCGTGGGCATCGGTGAGGGCCAGGTGCATGCCGTCCAGGCCGTCCCGGGCCAGATCCACCACGAAGCCGGCCTCGGACAGGCCCTGCTTCAGGTAATCGCCGGTCTTGGTCTCGTCTTCGACAATCAGGATCTTCATGGCTGCCATTGTGCATGAGGGCGGGGAAGGCAGGCCATGATTACAGAGATGTAATCCGGCTGTCAGCTCCCGGTGGGCTCTGCTCCCCCGTGGAGAGCCTGGGGATGCTTCCTCCGGCAGCGCCGGCTACGTAAGTGCTCGCCGCAGCGCGCGTTGCGGCGCGGAATACCGTAGTATTCCTTCTGCCGGATGATTCCGGCGGAATCGGCAACGCGCACAAAAGGCTGGCACGAAAGGAAAGCATGAGTAAGGAAATTCGCGTTCTGGTGGTCGATGACTCGGCGGTGGTCCGCCAGGTGATGACTTCCATCCTCAGCGAAGCACCCGGCATCAAGGTCATCGGGGCCGCCCCCGATCCCATCTTCGCCCTGGAGAAGATGAAGAAGGAGTGGCCGGACGTCATCACCCTGGACGTGGAAATGCCCCGCATGGACGGCATCACCTTCCTCAAGAAGGTCATGGCCGAGCGGCCGACCCCGGTGGTGATCTGCTCCTCCCTCACCCTGGCCGGGGCGGAGACCACCATGCAGGCCCTGTCCGCCGGGGCCGTGTCCATCATCACCAAACCCACCCTGGGGCTCAAGAATTTCCTGGAAGATTCGGCTTCCGACGTGGTGTCCGCCGTGCGGGCCGCCGCCCGGGCCAATATGCGGGCCCTGACCCAGGCCAGCACCCCGCGCCAGGTGGAAGCCAAGCTCACCGCCGACGCCGTACTGCCGCCCCCGGGCAGCCAGGCCATGGCCCAGACCACCGAGCGCATCGTCGCCATCGGTACCTCCACCGGCGGCACCCAGGCCCTGGAAGTCCTGCTGACCGCCCTGCCGCGGGTCTGCCCCGGCATGGTCATCGTCCAGCACATGCCGGAAAAATTCACCGCCTCCTTCGCCCAGCGCCTCAACAGCCTGTGCGAGGTCGAGGTCCTGGAGGCCCAGGACGGCCAGCGGGTCATCCCGGGGCGCGCCCTCATCGCTCCCGGCGGCAAGCACATGATGGTGCGCCGCAGCGGCGCCCAGTACGTGGTCGAGGTGCGGGATGGCCCCCTGGTCAATCGCCACCGGCCCTCGGTGGATGTGCTATTCCGTTCTGTGGCCCGCTACGCCGGCAAGAACGCCCTGGGCATCATCATGACCGGCATGGGGGACGACGGCGCCCGGGGCCTCAAGGAAATGCACGACGCCGGGGCCTACACCCTGGCCCAGGACGAGGCTTCCTGCGTGGTCTATGGCATGCCCAAGGAGGCGGTGAAGCTGGGCGGCGTGGACCGCAGCCTGCCGCTGAATGCCCTGGCTGGCGCTCTGCTGACCGGCGGCCGGGGGCACTGACTCTGCTCTCCTAGCCCGCTTCCTCGATGCTGTCGAGCAGGCGTTCGCATTCGGCCATCATGGATTGGCCGATTTCCGATTGGTAGTTGGGATCCAGGGATTCCATCATTTCGTGGGCGGTGAAGAGCCCGGCTTCCCGGGAAAGGCTGGCCGCGATCTGCCGGGCCAGCTGATCGCTCAGGCCTGACAGCCGGCGGCGGTCGGCCAGGGGCAGGTTGCGCTTCGTCCGGGAAAGCCAGTCGGCGGCAAGGGTGGCCCCCTGGGCCTCGGTGAGCCACTGGTTGTGCTCGTAGTAGGCGGACAGGCGCTCGGCGGCCAGGGCGAAGATCAGCGCGATACGCGTCCCCCGGTCGGTCGCCGGCGGCGGGGAAGGTTTCTCCCGATTCATGTGAAGTGCATCCTCTTGTTGCGGAACGGTCCCTTGACAGGCACCGGTGCCTGTCCGACCATGGAATTCCATAGCCCGATATTTACAACAAAATCACAACCCCAGGGGGGCCGACGGTATGGTTTTGGACCGCGCCGGCCAAGGGAGTGCCCATGAATGAGATGCCGGAAGACAGCCTGGACAGGCCGTCGCCGGAGACCGGTTCCCAGTCCGCCGAGCCTGCCCAGGCAAGCGGCCGCATGTCGTGGCTGCATTCCCTGCGCTTCAAGCTGGCGGCGGGCACCCTGGTCATGGTCCTGACCTTCATCTGGGGAATCACCCTCTACGCCATTTCCAACCAGCGCGCCAAGCTTGAGGCGGTGCAGACCGAGCAGCAGTTCGCCAGCGTCCAGTACATGGCCGCCGACCTGGATCAGAAGCTGCGCTTCCGCCTCGATGGCCTGGCCAAGGAGGCCTCCCGGCTGGATGTCGGCCGCCTGAACGATTCGGCCTATCTCCAGGATTTCCTTGAACAGCGCTACCTGTTCCAGAAGGAGTTTTCCGGCGGCCTTTCCATCATCGGCATGGACGGCCTCAACCTGGCCGATTACCCGGTCGTCCCGGGCCGGAAGGGGACGTTTTTCGGCGACCGCTCCTATTTCACCCTGGCCGTCGACACCCGCCGTCCCCATATCGACAAGCCCATCCTGGGTCGGGCCCTGCAGCGTCCGGTGCTGACCATGAGCGCACCGGTCCTCGATCGGGCAGGAAAGGTGCGGGCCGTCATGACCGGCATCATCGACCTGACGGCCCCCGATTTCCTGGGGCTGGCAACGGATGCCAGGCTTCTCGGCAAGTCCGAACTCTATGTCGTGTCCCTCCAGCACGAGGTGTTCGTCGCCAGTTCCGACAAGAGCCGGGTGATGACCGCCCTTCCCGCTCCCGGGCGGGGCGAGATGATCGACCGCCTGCGGGCGGGCTTCGAGGGGTCAGTGGTTTCCAGAAGCTCCCGGGGCATCGAGAAGCTCTATTCCGCCAAGCGGGTGGCCACCACGGGCTGGGTGGTTCTCCTGGGCCTTCCCGCCGAAATCGCCTTCGAACCGGCCCTTTTCCTGGAGCGGGTGCTGCTGGGAGGCGCCGTGGCGGCTACCTTCCTGGCGGTGCTGGTGGTGGCCTGGCTTTCCCGCCGGCTGCTCCAGCCGTTGCGGCAGGCCTCCGACCAGCTCGACGCCATGTCCAGCGGCCGGGAGCCGATCCGGCAGCTCTCCGAGGAGGGGGATTCGGAAGTCCGTAGCCTGCTGGCCAGCTTCAACCGGCTGACCGGTTATCTCCAGGAAGAGCAGGCGGACCTGCTCCGCTATCGGCGCCATCTGGAGGAGCTGGTCGCCCAGCGCACCCGGGAGCTGACCGCCGCCAAGGAGGCAGCCGAGGCCGCCAACCTGGCCAAGAGCGCCTTCCTGGCCAACATGAGCCATGAAATCCGAACCCCCATGAACGCCATCATGGGCATGACCGAGCTCTGCCTGGCGACCCGTCCCGATGCGCGGCTCGGCAATTACCTGGAGAAGATCAAGCTGTCGTCGGAATCCCTGCTGCACGTCATCGACGACATCCTGGATTTCTCCAAGATCGAGGCCGGCAAGCTCGACATCGTGGCCGAGCCCTTCAACCTGGCCGGCGTGTTCGACGGGTTGAGATCCATGCTGGCCGAGCGGGCCCAGGCCAAGGGGCTGGAGCTGGTGCTGCCCACCGAGGGCGTGCCCGGGGTGACCCTGCTCGGGGACCGGATGCGCCTGACCCAGGTGCTCGTGAACCTGGTGGGCAATGCCATCAAGTTCTCCAGCCGGGGGCGCATTACTGTCACCGTGGCCGATGCCCTCCGGGAAGGGGGGCGCCTGGAACTGCATTTCTCGGTGGGGGACCAGGGCATCGGCATCGCCCCCGAGGAGCAGGAGCGGCTCTTTCTGCCTTTCAGCCAGGCGGATACGTCCACTACCCGGCGCTTCGGCGGCACCGGCCTCGGACTCGCCATCTGCCGGCGGCTGGTGGACATGATGGGCGGCCGCATCTGGGTGGACAGCGTTCCCGGCGAGGGCAGCACCTTCCACTTCACCGTCGCCTTCGACACCACCGATGCCGCGCCGGCCCCCGATCCCGCGCGGGGCCTGCGGGCGGCCAGCCGGGACGTGGTGGCGGGATTGCAGGGCGCGGACGTCCTGGTGGTGGAAGACACCGAACTCAACCAGGAGGTGATGCGCGATCTTCTCAATCAGGTCGGGCTCCGGGTACGCCTGGCCGCCAACGGTGAGGAGGCGCTGCAAGCCGTTGCCGACACCCGTCCCGATTGCGTCCTCATGGACTGCCACATGCCGGTGATGGACGGCTTCGAGGCCACCCGCCGTCTGCGGGCCGATGATCGCCACCGGGACCTGCCCATCATCGCCCTCACCGCCAACGCCCTCTCCGGCGACCGGGAGCGCTGCCTGGCGGCCGGGATGAACGGCTTCCTGGCCAAGCCCGTGGATGTGGCCGACCTCCTTGCCGTCCTGGCCCGCTGGGTGCCCGTCCGGGCGCCGGCCGCCCCTCCTCCCCGGAACGACAACGGCCTGCCCGACCTGCCGGGCCTGGATACCTCCGTCGGCCTCAAATACCTCGGCGGGCGGGTGCCTTCCTATGTCCGGCTCCTGCGCCTCTTCCGGGACACCCGGGCCAGCGGTTTCGACGCCGGCTTCCGGGAAGCCCTGGGGGCCGGGGATTGGGACACGGCCTACCGGCTGGTCCACAGCCTGAAGGGAACGTCCCGCACCCTGGGCGCCGTCCGTCTCGGCGATCTGGCCATCGAACTGGAAAGGGCGGTGGAGGATCGCAGCCAGGCCCTGGACAGCCGGCTGACGGCGGTCAGCCTGGAACTGGACCGGGTCCTGCACGGGCTATATGACCTCGATGCCCTGGAGAAGCCCGCCGCCAGCCCGATTCCGGAATAACGGTGCCATAATGAAATCATGATATTTAGGCATCCGGCCGTGATTCGTCTCGATCTTTCCCTCTTCCGCCTGTTCCGCCGGACTCCCCCCGGTGGGGTGCTGCACGCCTTGGCTATCCTTGCGGCGGCCCTGCTGCTGGCGGGGCCGGCCCATGGGGGCGAGGCGGAGCAGGTGTTCCAGGTGGGCATCACGTCCTTCCGGGACAAGATGGTGACCGTCCGGGAATGGGGGCCGACCATGGCCTATCTGTCCTCCCAGGTTCCGGGTGCCCGATTCGAGGCCGTGCCCATGCTCCTTCCCGAGCTGGAAGCGGGGCTGAAGAACCGGGAGGTGGACTTTGTCATCACCAATCCGGAGCACTACATCATCCTGGAGACCCATCACGGCGTCTCCCGGGTCGCCACCCTGGTGAAGAAGGAGCAGGGGCAGGTGGTGAACCGGTTCGGCGGGGTGATCTTCACCCGCAGCGACCGGGACGACATCCGGACCCTCAAGGACGTCAAGGGGCGGACCATCGCCTCGGTGGACCGGACTTCCTTCGCCGCTTTCCTGCTGCAGTACGATCTCCTCAAGGAAAACGGCATCGACATCGACAAGGACTGCCGGGTGCTGTTCCTGGGCTTTCCCCAGGACCTGAGCGTCAGGGCCGTGCTGGAGCGGCGCGCCGACGTCGGCTTCGTCCGCACCGGCGTCCTGGAGGCCATGGCCCGGGAGGGAAAGATCGACCTGTCCCGGATCCGGGTTCTCACCCCCGCGACCGTTCCCGCCTTTCCCTT
Organism: Actinomycetota bacterium; assembly: GCA_050259815.1. Taxonomy (GTDB): domain Bacteria; phylum Pseudomonadota; class Gammaproteobacteria; order Burkholderiales; family Rhodocyclaceae; genus JAGTRP01. Next base: position 5,793 of record JBLNBI010000057.1, read on the forward strand.
CCTGCTCTCCACCGGCCTGTACCCCGAGTGGCCTCTCGCGGCGGCGCCCCATGTTCCCATGGACATCACCAACCAGGTGGTGGCGGCCCTTCTCCTCATGCCGCCCGACAGCCCGGCCGCGGCGAGCGCCCGCTATTACCGCTGGTCGACCCCGGTGGAGTACCTGGGGGTGCAGAATCTGATGCGCCGGCACCGCATCTACCCCTACGACAAGCGGGAGGACATCGTCCTCCGGGAAGTATTCCGGGAGTACGCCCTGCCGATCCTGGCGGGGCTGGCCCTGGTGGCCTGCGCCATCACCGTCCTCTACATCCGGAGCCGGCGCCTCAACGTCGAGCTGAAAATTTCCCGCCAGAAGCTGAGCGAACTCGCCCACCACGATCCCCTGACCGGGCTTCCCAACCGCAATCTCTTGGACGACGACCTGGAGAAGGCCATCGTCCGGGCCAGGCGGACCGGCCATACCCTGGCGGTCTGCCTCATGGACCTGGACGGCTTCAAGCCGGTCAATGACCAGTGGGGCCACAAGATCGGGGACGAGGTGCTCCAGGAAATTGCCCAGCGCCTCCTGGGCATCCTGCGGGGTTACGACACCGTGGCCCGCTGGGGAGGCGACGAATTCGTGCTGCTCCTCAACGGCGTGGCCGCCGACGACCAGCTGCGGGACATCATGGAGCGGGTCCTGGCGGCGGTTTCCCGGGGCTTTGCCTGCTGCAAGGAAGCCCGGGTGGGGGCCAGCATCGGGGTCAGCATCTATCCCTCCGATTCCGAGGAAGGGGCGGGGTTACTGAAGCGGGCCGACGAGGCCATGTACCACGCCAAGCGCAGCGGCGGAAACCGCTACGCCCTCTACGCCGCCCTGCCGGGCCGGGAGCCGGCGGCCGTCGCGGCCGGCTGAGGCTTCCGTTTCCCCCCTGCCCAGGGGGCGTCTCACCGGAGCAGGGCGGCCAGCAGCCCCAGCGCGGCGCAGACGGCGATCACTTCCATGACGTTCCGCTTGAAGCGGAAGAGGGCCAGGGCGGCCAGGCCGGCGACGGCCACGGACAGCCAGTCCGGGGCGCCGTCGAAGCCCCGGGGCCAGAAGACGTGGTAGGCGAAGAAGAGGGCGAGGTTCAGGATTACCCCCACCACGGCGGCGGTGATGGCGGTGAGTGGCGCGGTGAATTTCAGATCCTGGTGGGTGGATTCCACCAGGGGGCCGCCCGCCAGGATGAACAGGAATGACGGCAGGAAGGTGAACCAGGTGACCACGGTGGCCGCCAGGGCCCCGGCCAGGAACAGGTGGTCGGGTCCCAGCAGGGCCTTTCCCCAGCCCCCCACGAAACCGACGAAGGCCACCACCATGATCAGCGGCCCCGGGGTGGTTTCCCCCAGGGCGAGGCCGTCGATCATCTGGGGCGCGGTCAGCCAGCCGAAATCCGTCACCGCCCCCTGGAAGACATAGGGCAGCACCGCATAGGCCCCGCCGAAAGTAAGCAGCGCCGCCTTGGTGAAGAACCATCCCATCTGGGTCAGGGCATGGTCCCAGCCGTAGCGGACGGTGAGCCAGCCCATGGGGACGAGCCACAGCAGGGCCCCGGCTGCCGCGACCTTGGCCAGGGAAGCCCAACGGAAAAGGGCGTGGGGTGGCGTCGGCGTATCGTCGTCAATGAGGGCGGGGCCGTAGGCCTTGTGGGCCGCGCCATGGCCGCCGGCCCCCCGGAACTTGCCCGGCAGGAAGCGCCCGCCCAGGTGGCCGATGAGGGCCGCGCCGGCGACGATGGCCGGGAAGGGCAGTTGGAGGGCGAAGATGGCGATGAAGGCCGCCCCGGCGATGCCCCACAGCACGCCGTTCTTCAGGGCCCGGGAGCCGATGCGCCAGGCGGCGTGGAGGACGATGGCGGTGACCGCCGG
>JBLNBI010000058.1:0-7300 GCA_050259815.1 Actinomycetota bacterium
GGCCGAGCTACACCGGGGGGCGCATCCTGCAGCGGGTCGATCCCCAGGGCATGCCCGGCTTCCAGCCGGATGCCTTCGGGCCCTTCTCCTTCTTCGTCTTCCCGGTGGCGGTGGCGGCCACGCCTTTCGACATCTACGTGGCCGACGCGGGCCTGTCCACCCTGTTCCGCTACGACCCGGCCATGGACGCCATGATGCCGGTCCCCGGCGTGCGGGTGACCCAGCAGACCCGCCTCGCCGCCGTCCAGGACGGTTCCGTGGTGGTCTCGGAAGGCCGCCAGGGCCAGCCCCGGCGCTATTCCCGGGCGGGCCGGCTGCTCCAGGCCATCGACCCCCAGAACACCTTCCCCCGCTTCGACGACGTGGTGGTGGACCCCGCCACCGGCCGCTACCTGGCCCTGGACCGGGTGCAGCGCCGCATCGAGGAAGTCCATCCCCTGGGGCGCAGCTCCACCGTCCTGGGCGAGGACCTGCTCCCCAACCTGCCGGGGGCCATGGCCCTGGACGACCGGGTGCTCTACGCCGCCGGCCAGGACTGCCGCTGCATCGTGGCGGTGGATCTCTTCAAGCGGGAAAAGCACATCCTGGCCGAGGATATCACCGAGGCCAGCGCGCTGGCCGCCGGCGACGGCTGGCTGGTGGTGGCCGACAATGTGGAGCAGGTCATGCGGGTCTACCGGGACAAGGTCCTGGTCGGCGACCCCGGCTACGAAACCCTCCGGCTCATGAATCCCCAGGGCATGTCCATTTCCCGGGGCGTCCTCTACGTCGCCGACCCCGTCGCCCGCCGGGTGGCCTCCTTCCGCCTGCGCCAGTGAAATTCCTGCTCGCCGCCCTCCTCGCCGTCCTCCTTGTCGGGTGCGCCAGCACCGACGACAAGAAGGTCCTGCGCATCAACCCGACGCCCAGCGTCACCACCCACCGCATGTTCTTCCCGCCCCCCACCGATGGGGAGGTGCCCCGCTACGTCTATATGGGCGAGCTGATCGGGGAGGTCAATTTCGCCTACCCGGACGGCCGGAAGGGCAATGCCTTCGTCGACGCCCTCCGCTGGCTGGCGGGGGTGTTCGAAACCCAGAACCCGGTGGAACTGCAGCGGCCCCAGGCCGGCGTGGTGGACGAAGCCGGCCGCATCCTGGTCACCGACGTGAGCCGCGGTGCCGTCTATGTCTTCGACGAGACCCAGGGGCGCCTCGATCTCTGGGAATACGCCGCGGGCTTCCACCGCTTCGTCTCTCCCTCGGGCATCGCCCTGGGGCCGGAAGGACGGGTCTTCGTGGCCGATGCCGAATTGAAGGGCGTGTACCTCCTGGACAAGGAGGGCAACGGCGTCGGGGTCATCGGCAAGGACCAGCTCCAGCGCCCCACCGGGGTGGCCTGGGACCCCCAGGAGGGCCATCTCTACGTCAGCGATACCTACGCCCACTGCATCAAGATCTTCGACATTACCGGCCGCCTGGTCCGCACCATCGGCCAGCGGGGCGAGGAAGCGGGGGAATTCAACTACCCGACCCACATCGCCATCAGCAACGGCAAGCTGGTGGTGGCCGACACCATGAACGCCCGGGTCCAGGTCATCACCCTGGACGGCAGCGAGCCGCCCCTGGTGGTCGGGCGGCGGGGCGTGATGTTCGGCGACATGGTCCGCCCCAAGGGCGTGGCGGTGGATTCCGAGGGCAATTATTACGTGGTCGAGTCCTATCACGACCACTTGCTGGTTTTCGATTCCCGCGGACGCTTCCTGCTGCCCATCGGCGGCACGGGCAAGGCGGCCGGGCAGTTCTACCTGCCGGGCGGGGTATGGGTGGACGCCCGCAACCGGGTCTTCTTGGCCGACACCTTCAATGGCCGGGTGGTGATCTTCCAGTTCCTCGGCGGGGGTAGGGAAAGTGAATAAGAAAATGGACAATCGGCGCATCATGTTCGGGGCCATGGCCCTGCTGCTCGTCTTCTGGAGCACCCTGCGGCTGGGCGTCGCCCCGGTGGAGGCCGCCCGGACGTCGGACGTGCGCAACACCAAGCACAACCTGTCGGCCCTGTCGGCGGGCAGCTACACCACCACCGGCACCATCCCGGGGACGGACCGGGTCGCCCGCAACGTCTACGCCAATACGGAAAGCCAGGTCTGCGTCTTCTGCCACACGCCCCATGCCGCCACCTCGGTGCAGGCGCCCCTGTGGAACCGCAAGGTGGCCGGGCAAGGCTATACCCAGAGCTACGTCATGTACGACTCGTCCTCCCTGGACGCGAAGCAGGTGCAGAGTTCCATGAACCAGCCGGGGGGCAGTTCCAAGCTCTGCCTGTCCTGCCATGACGGCACCATGGCCATCGGCAGCGTGAACGTCCTGAATGGCCAGGGCAGCGCCGTCAACCCGGGGACCGTGACCATCCAGATGACCGGCGGCCCCAACATGCCCGTCGGTTCCGGAACCGACACCGGCTTCACCCGCAACCTGGGGGTGAACCTGTCCAACGACCATCCCATTTCCATCAGCTACAACAACGCCCTGGCTTCCCGGGACGGCGAACTCCGGACCCCGGACGGCTCCCTGGTGGGCGCCCGCTCCAAGGGGGTCAAGCCCAAGTTGCCCCTGGAGCAGACCGGCCCCGTCGGCTACGAGGCCCAGATCCAGTGCGCCGCCTGCCACGATCCCCACCTGCGGGAGACCGACGCCACTAACGTGAATGTGGGCAACCAGAAATTCCTGCGCCTCAACCGTTTCCAGGGCAACAGCCCCCCCAGCGCCACGGGCTTCGATTCCCGCACCGCCACGGCCGCCGCCCCCAACCAGGGGGACATCATCTGCCTGGCCTGCCATGAAAAGAACCAGACTGCGGGGGAATGGTCCTATTCCGCCCATGCCAACCCTACCGTGGCCGATGAGACCTACAGCACCACCGCCGCCGACCAGCGGGAATTCCCCCGTGCCCTGCCGGTCTGGAAGGCGGCCTGCCTGAACTGCCACGACACCCACACCGTCCAGGGGGCGAACCGTCTCCTGCGGGAAGGCACGGACAGCACCAACAAGCCGAAGACCGGGGGCAACCCCGCCCTCGAGGAGGCCTGCTACTCCTGCCACGACGGCGGCACCAACGGCACCCTGACCTCCTCGACCAACGTGCCGGACATCAAGACGGACTTCACCACCGCGGGCAACAAGCACATGCCCATCAAGTCCAGCGAGCAGGCCGCCAGCAGCGAGGTCCATGACATCAACAGCAACTTCACCGACACCTGGATCGCCTGCAACACCGCCACTTCCCGCTGCGGCAAGGACCTGGTGGAGCCCCGTTCCAAGCTGGGAGTGGGGGATCTCAACAACCGGCACGCCGAGTGTACCGACTGCCACAATCCCCACCGGGTCATCCGTTCCGCCAACGGCCTGCCCGGGGCGCTGACCGCCAGCAATACCTCCACCGACACCCGGGCCACCCACAACCACGCCGCCACCCACAGCAACGCCATCTCCGGCGCCCTGCGCGGCACCTGGGGGGTCGAGCCGACCTACACGGGCACCGACTTCTTCAGCATGCCCAGCAGCTATACGGTGAAGCGCGGCGACCCGGGGGCGGGGAGCGTCACCAGCAACGGCTGTACCGCCCAGGGCTGCGACACCACCCCCGGCTACGTGACCCGGGAATACCAGATCTGCCTGAAGTGCCATTCGGACTACGGCTACACCGACAACAATGCCTTCGATGCCGACCGGCCGCGGATGGACAGCTCCACCGCCCTGACCGGTATCAACCCGGACGGCGGCACCAATTTCACCCGCTACACCAACCAGGCCCGGGAGTTCCAGCCCAACGAGTCGGTGAATAGCACCGGTGCGGGAGCGTCCTACCAGACCAACAACAAGCGCTCCTGGCATCCGGTCATGGCCGCCACCGGCCGCCAGTTGAACAGCGGCACCAGCAGCCGGGGCATCTCGGGGACTTCTCCGTGGCTGGCGCCCTGGAAGAACGACGTGGGCAGCCAGACCATGTACTGCACCGACTGCCATGGCAACAAGGTGACGGCCAACCAGAGCGTGGTGCCGGATTCCGGCAAGCCCTGGGGGCCCCATGGGTCGTCCAACCGTTTTATCCTGAAGGGCGACTGGGGCGCCAGCAAGGGCGCCACCGGGCAGACCAGCGGCGAAACCGCCAATTTCCTCTGCTTCAAGTGCCACGACTCGGCGGTCTATACGACCAACAGCAATTCGGGTCAGCGCACGGGCTTCTACGACGGCAAGAACGGCAAGGGCAACCTGCACAACTACCACGTGGACCGGATCAAGTATCTCTATTGCACCTGGTGCCACGTGGCCGTTCCCCACGGCTGGAAGAACAAGATGTTCCTGGTCAACCTCAACGACGTGGGGGCCGAAGCCGGCCAGACGGGCAGCAAGGAGGTGGCGATCGACAGCAGCTCCGCCGTGTACAGCAACGGCCCCTACTACGTGAACGCCAAGCTCAAGATCAAGGCCTTTTCCCCGAGCGGCAGTTGGGACCTGGCCAACTGCGGTTCCGACAGCAAGACCGGTACGAATCTCATCGCCAATTCCGCCGGTGGCACCGGCAATACCACCGGCAGCGGCAAGAACTGGATGACCTCCACCTGCAAGAGTCCGCCGTGATCCCCTTGCCCAGTCCTTCGCTGAAGGCGGTTATAGTTCGGCCGATGCGTGCCGTGTCCTCCCTGTCCGACGTCCTCCGCTTCCTGGCCTCCCTGCGGTTGACCCTCGGCCTGCTGGCGGTGCTGGGGGCGGCCACCCTCATGGCCTACCAGTCGGAGGAGTGGCGCAGCTGGCCCCTGGCCCTGCCGCTGCTGGCCCTGTCCGCCAACCTGCTGGCGGCGGTGGCCACCAACAACGCCTTTCGCCGGCAGTTGCCCCTCCTGGTCTTCCACCTGGCCCTGGTGGCCCTGCTGCTGTTGGTGGCCGCCGGCCGCCTTACCTACCTGAAGGGCACCCTGGAGCTGACCCAGGGGACGACCTTCGAGGGCCGGCTGACCACCACCGACGCCGGTCCTTTCCATGCCGGCGACCTGGCCTCGGTGCGCTTCGCCAACGACGGCTTCACCATCGACTACGCCCCGGGCCTGCTGCGGGGGCCGACCCGCAATGCCGTGACCTGGATCGACGAGGGCGGCCAGCCCCGGCAAGGGGTGATCGGCGACCAGGAGCCCCTCAAGATCAAGGGCTACCGCTTCTACACCAGCTTCAACAAGGGCTTCGCCCCGGTCTTCCTGTGGCTGCCCAACGAGGGCGAGCGCCAGCTCGGGGCCGTGCACCTGCCCGCCTACCCCCTCCACGAGCTGACCCAGGCCCAGGAATGGATGCCCCCGGGCAGCCGTTCCCCCATCTGGATCATGCTGCAGTTCGATGAGAAGGTCCTCGATCCCGAGGGTCCGGCGACCTTCCGGCTGCCGGAAAAATACAGCGTGGTGATCCGCTCCGGAGAGCAGCGGGTCGAACTCCTCCCCGGTCAGTTCGTCGATCTGCCCGACGGCCGGCTGAAGCTGGACGGCCTCACCACCTGGATGGGCTACAACGTCTTCTACGATTGGACCCTGCCCTGGCTGGCCGCCGCCAGCGTCGCCGCGGTCCTCAGTCTGGGCTGGCATTTCTGGCGCAAGTTCGCCGCCAAGCCCTGGGATGCCTGAGCATGGAAAGAGAACTGCAGATCCTCTGGGCCGCCATCGTCGCCTACGTCCTGGGCGGGGTGGTTTCCATCGTCGGCGTGATGCTGAAGAAGCACCCGGAACGCACCGTCCTCGGTCTCCTCGCCACCGGCCTCCTGCTCCACACCGTCTCCATCGGCCTGCGCTGGGCCCGCCTGGAGCACGGCCCCTTCATCACCCTGTTCGAAATCCTCAGCTCCAACGTCTGGAGCCTGATGGTGGCCTTCCTGCTCGCCTATTGGCGCATTCCCCGCATCCGGGCAACGGCGGCGGTGGTCATGCCCATCCTGTTCGTGATGATGGGCTGGCTCATGCTTTCCCATCCGGGTGAAGGCCATTTCCCCCCCACCTACCGCACCCCCTGGCTGTTCATCCACATCGGCATGGCCAAGGTCTTCATGGGCGCCATGCTGGTGGCCATCGGCGTGGCCGGGGTCATCCTCCTACGGGGCGCCGGCATCGGCGTCCAGAAATTCGACCGCCTGCCGGAGGACAAGCGCCTGGACGAGCTGGCCTTCCGCTGCCTGGCCATCGCCCTCATTTTCGACACCCTGATGCTCATTACCGGCGCCATCTGGGCTCAGGACGCCTGGGGCCGCTACTGGGCCTGGGACCCCCTGGAAACCTGGTCCTTCATCACCTGGCTGCTGCTGGCCTTCGCCCTGCACCTGCGGGTCACCTTCAAGCCGTCCCCCAAGCGCAACGCATGGCTGGTGATCGCCGTCTTCGTCCTGGGTTTCGTCACCTTCTTCGGGGTGCCCTTCATTTCCGAGTCGCCGCACAAGGGAGCCGTCTGATGGATTTCCATTTCCGCAACGAATCCGGCGGTCCCGCCCGGCGCCACGCCACCCTGTGGCTGGCCCTGGCCACCTGTTCCGTCGCCGTCTCCGGCATGTTCGCCATCCTCATCGCCCTGGCCCGGGTGCCCGCCCTGGGCAACCTCTTCCCCGGCCCGGAGTTCTACCGGGTGGCCCTGACCCTGCATGTGAACCTGTCCCAGGGGGTGTGGTTCATGGCCTTCGCCGGCGTCCTCTGGAGCCTCTCCCGGGCGCCCGGCGCCATCGACCGCCTGGCCTGGCTGGCGGCGGCGCTCGGCGCCACCGGCATGGCCCTGTCCGTGTCCGTGGGCCGGCCCATGCCCTTGATGAGCAACTACCTGCCGGTGCTGGACAGCCCGGCCTTCCTCTCCGCCCTGTGCCTATTCGGCTTCGGGGTCGCCCTCAAGTCCCTGGCGGTCGCCGCCGGGCCCCTGCGGCAGCGCATCGCCTCGGTGGGCGATGTCCAGGGCCTCGCCCTGCGGGTGGCCGCCGTCCAGGTGGTGGCCGTCCTGGTCCTCATCGTGGCGGCCGGGGCGGCCATCGACGGCCGCCTGGAAGGGCACGGCTATTTCGAAACCCTGTTCTGGGCCGGCGGCCACGTCTGGCAGTTCGCCCTCCTGAGCCTCCTCATGTTCTGCTGGCTGGAGCTGGCCCCCGGCGCCGCCCGGAGCATCCATCCCCGCAAGCTGGCCGCCCCCACCGGCAGGGCGCCGAGGAGGACGGGGGCGGACAGCTTGCGGGGATGGATGCCCCGGGCGGCGCCGGGGGCCAGCTCCAGCCAGCAGAACATGAGGAGGCTCAACAGGGCGAACTGCCA
>JBLNBI010000059.1:0-2643 GCA_050259815.1 Actinomycetota bacterium
GTCCCGGTGAAGACGAGTGGGTCGAGAAGATGGTCCGCGTGTCCACCACCGCCGGTCGTGCCCTGCTGTCCCAGATCCTGCCGAAGGGCCTGCCCTTCAAGGCCATCGACAAGGCCCTGAAGAAGAAGGAAATCTCCAAGCTGATCGACGAGTCCTTCCGCCGCTGCGGCCTCAAGGAAACCGTCATCTTCGCCGACAAGCTGATGCAGAACGGCTATGCCCTTGCAACCCGCGCCGGCATTTCCTTCTGTTCCGACGACATGCGCGTCCCGGCCCGCAAGTACGAGATCATCACCGAGGCCGAGAAGGAAGTTAAGGAAATCGAGACCCAGTACACCAACGGTCTCGTGACCCAGGGCGAGCGTTACAACAAGGTCGTGGATATCTGGGGCCGCGCCGGCGACCAGGTCGCCAAGGTGATGATGGAAGAACTGGGCCACGAGGAAGTCGTGGACCGCCACGGCAAGACCGTGAAGCAGGAGTCCTTCAACTCCATCTACATGATGGCCGACTCCGGCGCCCGGGGCTCCGCTGCCCAGATCCGTCAGCTGGCCGGTATGCGCGGCCTGATGGCGAAGCCGGACGGCTCCATTATCGAGACCCCGATTACCACCAACTTCCGTGAAGGCCTGAACGTTCTCCAGTACTTCATCTCCACCCACGGCGCCCGTAAGGGTCTGGCCGACACCGCGCTGAAGACCGCGAACTCCGGTTACCTGACCCGCCGTCTGGTGGACGTGACCCAGGATCTGGTCATCACCGAGGACGATTGCGGCACCCGCAACGGCTTCGCCGTGAAGGCCCTGGTGGAAGGCGGTGAAGTGATCGAGCCGCTGCGCGAGCGTATCCTCGGCCGCGTCACGGTGGACGATCTGGTCGATCCGGATAGCCAGGAAACCGTCATCTTCGCCGGCACCATGCTGGACGAAGACCTGGTCGAGCTGATCGACAAGCTGGGCATCGACGAAGTCAAGGTCCGCACTCCGCTGACCTGCGACACCCGTTACGGCCTGTGCGCCAAGTGCTACGGCCGCGACCTCGGCCGCGGCACCTTGGTGAATGCCGGCGAATCCGTGGGCGTTATCGCCGCCCAGTCCATCGGCGAACCGGGTACCCAGCTGACCATGCGGACGTTCCACGTCGGTGGCGCGGCCTCCCGTGCCGCCGTGGCATCCCAGGTTGAAGCCAAGTCGGCCGGTACCATCCGCTTCACCGCCACCATGCGCTATGTCACCAGCGCCAAGGGCGAGAAGGTGGTCATCTCCCGTTCCGGCGAAATCATCATTACCGATGACAACGGCCGCGAGCGCGAGCGCCACAAGGTGCCTTACGGCGCCACCATGTCCGCCGACGAAGGCCAGGTCATCAAGGCCGGCACCAAGCTGGCGACCTGGGACCCGCACACCCGTCCCATCGTGACCGAATACGCCGGTACGGTGAAGTTCGTGAATGTGGAAGAGGGGGTCACCGTCGCCAAGCAGGTGGATGACGTGACCGGCTTGTCCACCCTGGTGGTTATCGACTCCAAGCGCGGCGGCAAGGCTGCAGCCAAGGGCGTCCGCCCGGTGGTGAAGCTCCTGGACGAAAATGGCCAGGAAGTGAAGATCGCCGGCAGCGACCACGCTGTGTCCATCGCCTTCCAGGTCGGCTCCATTATTTCCGTGGCCGACGGCCAGCAGGTGGGCGTGGGCGATGTTCTGGCCCGTATTCCCCAGGAATCGGCCAAGACCCGCGACATTACCGGCGGTCTGCCCCGCGTTGCCGAGCTGTTCGAAGCCCGTACCCCGAAGGATGCCTCCACCCTGGCGGAATTCACCGGCACGACCAGCTTCGGCAAGGACACCAAGGGCAAGCAGCGCCTGATCATCACCGATCTGGACGGCATTACCCACGAGTACCTGATTCCGAAGGACAAGCACGTGCTGGTGCACGACGGCCAGGTGGTTAACAAGGGCGAGAAGATCGTCGAAGGCGAACCGGATCCGCACGATATCCTGCGTCTGCAGGGTGTCGAGGCCCTGGCCCGCTACATCACCGACGAAGTCCAGGACGTTTACCGTCTGCAGGGCGTGAAGATTAACGACAAGCACATCGAGGTGATCGTTCGCCAGATGCTGCGCCGCGTCACCATCGTTGATCCGGGCGACACCAAGTTCATCAAGAGCGAACAGGTGGAGCGTGCCGAACTGCTGGCCGAAAACGACCGGGTCATCGCCGAGGGCAAGCTGCCGGCATCCTTCGAGCACATGCTCCTGGGTATCACCAAGGCTTCTCTGTCCACCGAGTCCTTCATCTCCGCGGCGTCCTTCCAGGAAACGACCCGCGTGCTCACCGAGGCTGCCATCATGGGCAAGCGCGACGAGCTGCGTGGCCTCAAGGAAAACGTCATCGTCGGCCGTCTCATCCCGGCCGGTACCGGCCTCGCTTACCACCGCACCCGCAAGGCGCAGGCGGCAGGCGAGGATCTGGCCGCCGAACGGGGTATCGAGGGCTCTGGCGAGGAGGCCGCTGCTCCGGTTCAGGAAGCCGACCAGAACGTCTGATCGCCAATCGAACTGTCGCATTCAGGCCCCGCCTCCACCGGCGGGGCCTTATGACTTCCATGGGGTTCGTTGACATGGGGGTTGAACAACCATAGAATCT
>JBLNBI010000060.1:0-4488 GCA_050259815.1 Actinomycetota bacterium
AGGTCGATACCATGCGCCGCTACATCTACATCCACGGCAGCCCGGACCTGGCCGAGATGGGAAAGCCGGGGTCCCATGGCTGCATCCGCATGCGCAACGCCGACATCGTCGAGCTCTTCGACCTGGTGCCGGTCTACACCCCGGTGGAGATTACCGAGGACTGAAGGGGCTGGCCGTTCGGCCCGAAGCTTCTTTCCTCCAGGCAGATAGCGCCGCCGCTGTCCCGGGTCAGCACGGTGGAGGCCCGGGTGCCGTAATTCTCCGATCGCACGAAAATGGCGGAAAGGCGCCGCTCCCATTCGAGGGGCACGCCGGTCTGCGGCAAGTGCTCGTCGGGGACGATCTGGTCGTCCGCCAGGATGGCAAAGAAATCGTCCGTGGCCGGCAAGGATCGGAGCGCAGCGGCGAAACGCTGCCGCGCCGCCACCAGCTTGGGCCACGGGGTGTCCAGGAGATGGTTGGAGAGCCCATAGATTCCCGGCGGCAAGGCGCGTGGCGCCCCATCCCGGTTAGAGGTGTACCAGAGCGCTTCTCCATCCCCAACCAGCAGGTTGAAACCGGAATAGGCCTTGCCGTCGATTTTTGCCGCGTACGCGCCGGCGGATTCTCTTCCCAGCAGGAAGCTCCTGGTGAGCTCGCCCCGGGAGCGTTCCCCCTTCGGCATGGACGGTTCCCTGACATTGGTGACCGCGGCGAAGCGTCCGCTTTCGGCGATACCCAGCCAGGTTCCACCGGCTTCCAAGTCCCGGCCCCCGATGACCCGGGGATCATCGGTCCAGCGGCCGGCAAGGGATGACGGACGGGCGTAGAACTCGTCCCGGTTGGCAGCCACCACCAGGGGAAAATCCGGATGGACCCGCCAGCCGACGACGATAAGACACATCAGGGATTGACCGCAGTGGCCTCTACCTTGGGCCCGTCTATGGCGCCCAGGTGAACGTCGTGGGCGAAGTTGGACTGGACCACGGCCAGGGCTTCGAAACCGCCCGCCGGCGAGGGTGCGGCGCTAACCACCTTGCCGCAGGCCTGGTCGATATTCTCGGGGCAATGGAGGTCGTCGCCGGCCCGCAGGGCGGTGGCGCTCACCAGTCGATAGAGGTGGCGCTTCACCTTGCCCAGGTATTGGGTACGGGCCACCACTTCCTGGCCGGGGTAGCAGCCCTTGTGGAAACTGACGCCGCCGAGCTTTTCGAAATCGGCCATCTGGGGCACGAATTCTTCCCGGGTCGCTCCGGTGACCAGGGGTAGGCCGGCCCGGACATCGAGCCAGCGCCAAGCCGGAATGCCCGCTGGGCGAGCGATGGATGCCAGTTGGCGCCAGATTTCCTGCGCCTTGTCGGCGGCTACGCAAATGACGAAGCGCTCGGCATCGAGGCGGATGACGCGGCTTCCGGTGGCAGCTACGGTGGAAAGGGGCTCTGCCGGCATGGGCAAGTTGGCGGCCGCCAGGGCATCCCCCGCCTGGGGGCCGGACAGCCCCAGGAGCACTTGGTCGGCCGATAGATTGGCAACCTTCACCTTGGAGCGCAGTACGAACATCTGCAGGCGCTTGGCCACCGGTTCCACCAATTCGCCGGCCAGGGCAAGGCGGTAGTTGTCCTCTTCGCGCCAGGCGATGAAGCTGGCCAGCATGCGGCCTTTGGCGGTACACCAGGCGGAGTGTTGGGCCTGCTCGGCGCCCAGGTGATTGACGTCGCTGGTCAGTTGGTTGTGGAGGAAAGCCTTTGCATCCTCTCCGCTGCACTCGATCAGCCCGAGATGGGAGAGGGGCGCGAGAATGGTGGCGGCCTGGGCAGCCTGGAGCTCGCCGGCGGCATTGCCGAAATGCAACGCTTCCGGAGCCGCGGGGTCGAATGCCGCTCCGGCCGTTTCGAGAAAATTACGCCAATTGGGGTTCATGCCACGCCTCGCTGGGGTTCTGTTGTTGGGCTATTATATCGCCCGTTTTTAGCGGCCCGGCTAGGGTCCGATCCGCATCATTCCCCCGCCAATCCCCACGAGATCTAGCTTGCGCCTTGTCCTGAAACTGGTTCTGATGCTTTTGGTGTGCGCCGCCGTCATCGGCGGCGTCGGTTACCGCTGGGCCACGACCCCGGTATCCCTGCTCACTTCTCCGCTGGATTTCCGCATCCCGCCGGGAAGTAGCCTGCGGGCGGCGGCGACCCAACTGGCCGACGCCGGCGTCAACATCCCGCCCAGCCTTCTGGTACTCCTGGCCAAGGTGGCGCGGGCTGAGACGGGCATCAAGGCGGGGAGCTACTCGGTATCCACCGGCATTACTCCGTGGGAATTGCTGGGAAAGCTGACCCGAGGCCAGGTCACCCAAGGGGAGATCACCCTGGTGGAGGGCTGGACCCTGCGCCAGTGGCGGGACCGGGTGGACGCCAATCCTGACCTTCGCCACGACACCCGCGGCCTGGCCGAGGCGGAGTTGCTGAAGCGCCTCGGTATCGAAGGCGTGCCCCGGGCAGAGGGACTGTTCTTCCCGGATACCTATCTGTTCGACAAGCAGTCCAGCGACATCGAGCTGTTTGCCCGGGCCTACCGGGGCATGCAGAAAAAGCTTGCCGCAGAGTGGGAGCAGCGGGCTCCTGGCCTGCCCTACAAAAATATCTATCAGGCGCTGACCATGGCTTCCATCGTGGAGAAGGAAACGGGCCGGGTCGAGGATCGGGGGATGGTGGCGGCGGTGTTCGTCAATCGCCTGCGGGCCGGCATGCTGCTGCAGACCGATCCGACGGTGATCTACGGCATGGCCGAGCGGTTCGATGGGAATATCCGGAAGCGGGACCTGACCACGGACACCCCCTACAATACCTATACCCGTCCCGGTCTGCCGCCGACGCCCATTTCCATGCCGGGGCTCGCCTCAATCCAGGCCGCCCTTCATCCGGCCGAGAGCGATGCCCTGTATTTCGTCGCCCGGGGCGATGGCAGCAGCCATTTCTCTACCACCCTGGACGAGCACAACCGGGCAGTCAGCCGTTATCAGAAGGGCGGGCGCTGAGTTCCGGCGTCGTTGTCGCTTTGTTGCCCTGCCAGCACTGCTGCCAGTAGGCGGCCAACTCCAGCATCCGGTTGGCGAAGCCCCACTCGTTGTCGAACCACACCAGCAATCCGGCCAGGCGCTTGCCTGATACCCGGGTCTGGCTGCCGTCCACGATGGCGGAATGGGGGTTGTGGTTGAAGTCGATGGAAGCGTGGGGCTCGTCCGAGTAATCCAACAGGCCGGGCAGGCTGTCGGTGGCGGCTGCCGCCAGCCGGGTGTTGATCTCCTGAGCAGAGACGTCCCGGCCCAGGGTCACCACCAGATCGATGGCGGAAACATTGAGCACGGGCAACCGTACGGCCTTTGCCTGGACCCGGCCCGCCAACTGGGGCATGAGGCGTTCCACGCCCTTGGCGAGCCCGGTGGATACGGGAATCATGGACTGCATGGCCGAGCGGGTGCGGCGCAGGTCCGAATGGTGGTAGCCGTCGATCAGGGGCTGGTCGTTCATGACCGAGTGCAGGGTGGTCATGAGGACGTTTTCCACCCCGAAGGCCTGTTCCAGCACCGTCAGCACGGGAACGATGGCGTTGGTGGTGCACGAGGCGGCGGAAATCAGGCGCTCGCTGCCGATCAGTCCCTGGTGATTGACCCCATAGACGACGGTGCGGTCCACATCCTCGGCGCCATGGCCGGGGTGGGACAGCATGACGCGGGGACACCCGGCTTCGATAAATTTCTCCAATTCGCTACGGCGGGAATACTGCCCCGAACAGTCCAGGACGATGTCGACGCCGAAGTCCGCCCAGGGCACCTCGCCGGGAGTGCGGCCGTGGAAGACGGGGATGCGGCGCCCGGCCACCAGAAGGGCATTGTCCCGGGCCTCCACCGGTGCCGGAAAACGGCCGTGGGTGGAGTCGAAACGGGTCAGGTAGGCGATGCTTTCCAGGTCCGATGGCTCGTTGATGACCACGATATCCAGATCCTCCTTGAGGGGGGACTCGTGGAGGGCCCGGAATACACAGCGGCCGATGCGGCCGTAACCGTTGATTGCGAGGCGAAGGCTCATGCCGCGTGACTGCCGTTTGGACTGGTTCGAGGAATCATCGAAGATAACACATTGCCAATGGTGTGCCGGGTTTCCTCTAAAATGTCGGGGAATGCACCAATGAAACCCAATATAGGACGAACGCGGCGGTGAGAGGCAAATTCATTACTTTCGAAGGCATCGACGGCGCCGGCAAAAGCAGCCATGTCGAGTGGTTGGCCGGATGGTTGCGGGAGCAGGGCAAGACGGTCCGGGTAACCCGGGAGCCCGGCGGAACGCCCTTGGGAGAAAAGCTGCGGGGACTGCTGCTGTCGGAGCCCATGCACCTCGAAACCGAGACTCTTCTTATGTTCGCCGCCCGCCGCGAGCATCTCGCCCAGGTCATCGAGCCGGCCCTGGAGCGGGGCGAATGGGTGGTCTGCGACCGCTTTACCGACGCCACCTATGCCTA
>JBLNBI010000061.1:0-4130 GCA_050259815.1 Actinomycetota bacterium
GCAAAATCCTCGCCGGCGGTGCCGATCATCTGAGCGAAGACGGCCTGCTGCTGGTGGAAGTGGGCCACAACGCCCATCTGGTGGAGGAGGCTTGGCCCCACGTGCCCTTCACCTGGGTGGACGCCCCCAGCGGCGAATCCAAGATATTCATGTTGAGCCGCGAGGACCTTCTCGAATATTTCGCGGAGTAAATGGGCGATGGCTGCCTTCCCCTGGGACGACAAATTCGTCACCGGCCTCACCGAGGTCGACAGGCAGCACCACCATTTGGTGGATCTCATCAATGGCTTCGGCGACCTGCTGGCGAGCAACAACGCCCAGGACAAACAGAAGCTGGATGGCATGTTCCAGGAGTTGGCCGCTTATGCAGTGGAGCATTTCAGCACCGAAGAGCAGCTGATGCGCACGGCGCCTTGCGATGAGCGCCATTACAAGCGGCACAAGGGCGAGCACGACGATTTCGTCAAACAGGTGATGCAGATGCGCCAATCCCTCGGCGATCTGGGAAGCGCCACGGACACGTTGCTGCGCTTCCTCACCAGCTGGCTGGCCTTCCACATCCTCGGCTCCGACCAAGTGATGGCCCGTCAGGTGCTGGCCATCCAGGAAGGCATGGATGCAGCCCAAGCCTACGACCGCTACGAGCACTCGGCCGATCCGTCCACCGCCGCCCTCCTCGGCGCCTTGCATGGCCTCTACCATTTGGTGGCGGAAGAAAACGCCGCGCTGACCGAACTCAACGCATCCCTGGAGCGGCGCGTGGAAGAACGCACCCAGGCCCTGGAGGCCACGCGCGGCCAATTGCTGCAATCGGAAAAGCTCGCTTCCATCGGCCAGTTGGCCGCCGGCGTCGCCCACGAAATCAACAATCCCATCGGCTTCGTCAGTTCCAACCTGGGCACCCTGACCAACTACGTCGGCACCCTGCTGGACCTGATTTCCACTTACGAAGAAGCCGTCGATCCGGCCACCGCCGAAAAGCTCAAGCCAGCCCGAAAAGCCGCCGACATCGACTTCCTGCGGGAAGACGTGACCACCCTGCTCCAGGAATCCAAGGACGGCCTGGATCGGGTCAAACGCATCGTCCAGGACCTGCGCGATTTTTCCCATGTGGACGAGGCCGAATGGCAACTCGCCGACCTGAACAAGGGCATGGAAAGCACCTTGAACATGGTCTGGAACGAGCTCAAATACAAGGCCACCGTGGTGCGCGAATACGGACAACTACCGCTCGTCCGCTGTCTCGCGGGGCAGATGAATCAGGTGTTCATGAACCTGCTCACCAACGCCGTTCAGGCCATCAAGGACAAAGGCACGATCACCGTGCGCAGCGGTGTCGAAGGCGATCAGGTCTGGGTGGAGGTGGAAGACACGGGCTGCGGCATTCCCCCGGGAAATCTCGGCCGCCTGTTCGATCCCTTCTTCACCACCAAGCCCATCGGCAAAGGCACCGACCTCGGGCTCTCTTTGACCTACGGCATCGTCACCCGTCACGGCGGACGCATCGAAGTGGATAGCCAACCGGGGCGTGGTTCCCGCTTCCGCGTGTGGCTGCCGGTGAAAAACGCCGAAAACGCTTCGGCGTAAGCTGAGGCAGCACTGTAGTCCGGGATAAATTGGCTCGTCCAAAAATCGGTAGTGAGCCGTCATCCCCGCGAAGGCGGGGATCCAGGAATGCTTGCAAGAACCCCTGGATTCCGGCCTCCGCCGGAATGACGATATGGGGAGCCAGCGATCCCATCGAGCACCATGTTTATTTCGAGTTCGCCCACGATTGAAAAGCACGAACAGCCGCATCCACCTGCCTTTCCAGCAAGCGCCAAGAAATATTCCGAACAGCAGTGCGACTTCGCGGGGATGACGGTGTGCCAATAGGGGAATACTCAGTCATGCGATTGCCCTGACCGCACCCCCTCCACGAAACTTCCCGCACGTACACACATGCGTGCACGCATTTTCATGGCCGCCACGACTAGCCGCAAACTCAGACCACGTCTGCATTTGCGGCCGATAGCCGCGACGATGAACGCTCGCGCGTACACACGAGCTTCCGCCGCCTCCTCAGTAAGGCATCACGTCGGACGGCTTTTTCACCGGCTTGAGACTGCTGACCAGGGCTTTCACCTCGGTCTCTGTCAGCTCACGGGTCTGGCCGCGCTTGAGTTGCGGCGGCAACGGAATCGGCCCGTAGCGGACACGCATCAGGCGGCTCACGGTCACGCCCACCGCGTCGAACATGCGGCGCACTTCCCGGTTGCGGCCTTCGGCCAGGGTCACGTTGTACCAACGGTTGGCACCGTCGCCTCCCGCTTCTTCAATGCGGGTGAAACGGGCCGGGCCGTCTTCCAGTTCGATACCGTCGTACAGGCGCTCCAGAGCTTCCTCGGACAGGTCACCCAGCACACGCACAGCGTACTCACGGTCAATGCCGTAGCGGGGATGCATCAGGCGGTTGGCGAGTTCGCCGCTGTTGGTGGCCACCAGCAAGCCGCATGAATTGATGTCCAGGCGGCCCACGGTGATCCACCGCCCGCCGCGGATGCGCGGCAGGTTGTCGAACACGGACGGACGGCCTTCCGGATCGTCCCGGGACACGATTTCGCCTTCGGGCTTGTGGTACAGCACCACGCGGGGCAGACGGGAGCGGCCGACCTTGAGGTTCACCAGCTTGCCGTTCACCCGCACCTTGTCGGTGGGGCTGATGCGCTGGCCCAGATGGGCAGGCATGCCGTTCACGCTGACGCGGCCGGCGATGATCCACTCTTCCAGTTCGCGACGGGAGCCGTGACCGGCGTCGGCCAAAGCCTTGTGCAGCTTGGGTGCTTCTTCGCTGTCGTCGTCGAAAGCGCCGCCGGCATAGCCGCCACCTACGTCGTTGAAACCACCGCCGGGGCCCTTTTTACCGGGCCGTCCCTGGGGACGACCACCGGGCTTGCCGCCGGGTCGGCCTTTGACAGGCCGACCGCCGGGAGCACGATTGCCCGGCGCGCGGTTGCCATCCACATCGCCCGCACCGGCCTGGGCGGATGCCGCCTCAGGACCGCCGTTGGGACGAGGACCGCCCTTGCGATTGTTGCGACGACGCTTGCCGGGTGCGCGATTGCCATTCGCTTCTTGCGACTGCCCTTCGCCGGCAGGACCACCTTGGCGCCGAGGGCCTCGTTGGCCTTGATCACTGCCACCGCTTTGCTCGCCCTGAGCACCTTGGGCGCCCTGGGCACCTTCCGGCCGAGGACCGTTGCCATGGGGGCGGGGACGGCGATTCTTGTTGCCACCGGGACGAGGGCCGCGAGGCGGACGATTGCCGCCTTGCCCGGGCGCGCCTTCGCCTCCCGCTTGTGCAGGCGCCCGACCTTCGCCGCCGCCCTCAGGAGAGGAGGTCGAGGGACTGGTTGTCTGGTTCGGGTTGTTCGTCTTCTGCGGGCGGCGGAACGGTGTCCGCTTGTTGCTGCGGGGTGGGCGCGTTGTCTGCAAGGTCCATGACCCTTTCAATTTCAGTCAGCGGTGGCAGTTCAGAGAGACTGCGCAGGCCGAGATCGTCCAAAAACTTTTTGGTTGTTGCATAAAGAGCCGGGCGGCCGGGGGCATCCCGGTGTCCGACAGTGTCAATCCAACCCCGGGATTCCAGGGTCTTGAGCACGTTGGGCGAAACCTGCACGCCGCGAATGTCTTCAATGTCGCCGCGGGTCACCGGCTGGCGGTAGGAGATGATCGCCAGGGTTTCCATCACGGCGCGGGAGTAGCGCGGAGGCTTTTCGTTCTTCAGTCGGTCCAGGTATTCCTGGTACTCGGGGCGGGTCTGGAAGCGCCAGCCGGTGGCGAGCTGGACCAGCTCGATGCCTCGGTCCGCCCAGTCGCGGCGCAGATCGTCGAGCAGCGTGCGCCAAGTATCTTCGTCGAACTCTTCGTCGAACAGCTTTTTGAGTTCGGGCAGGGTAACGGGTTCCGCTGCCACCAGCAGCGCGGTTTCGAGAACTCGTTTGTAGTCTTCAGGCTTGTAGAGTTGCATCGGAGGCTCTTACGTAGATCGGTGCCAACACTTCGGTCTGACTGATTTCCACCAGGCTTTCGCGGGCCAGTTCCAGGATGGCGAGGAAACTCACCACCAGGGCCTGGGCGCCGGCCGCCAC
>JBLNBI010000062.1:0-12504 GCA_050259815.1 Actinomycetota bacterium
GCAGCAGATCGCCAAGCTGTTCGAGGAGAAGCTCCCCGGCGTCGCCTACACGGAGGACGTGGATACCCTCATCCAGATCGGCCGCAAGGTGCTGAGGCAGAAATTCCTGGAAGCGGACATCGGCCTCTCCGGCGTCAATTTCGCCGTGGCGGAGACCGGGACGCTTTGCCTCGTCGAAAACGAGGGCAACGGCCGGCTGTCCACCACCGCCCCCAAGGTTCATGTGGCCATCACAGGCATCGAGAAGGTCGTGGAGAAGCTGGCCCACGTCCCGCCCCTCCTGTCGCTGCTGACCCGTTCCGCCACCGGCCAGAACATCAGCACCTACTTCAACATGATCTCCAAGCCCCGTCAGCCCGGGGAGAAGGATGGTCCTGAAGAAGTGCACCTGGTGCTGCTCGACAACGGCCGCACCCAGCCCTATGCCGACGAGCAGCTCCGGAAGACGCTCCAGTGCATCCGCTGCGGCGCCTGCATGAACCACTGCCCGGTCTATACCCACATCGGCGGCCACGCCTACGGCACCACCTACCCGGGGCCCATCGGCGAGATCATCTCCCCCCACCTCATGGGCATGGAAGCCACCGCCACCCTGCCCTCGGCCTCCAGCCTGTGCGGGGCCTGCGGCGAGGTGTGCCCGGTGAAGATTCCCATCCCGGAACTGCTGATCCGGCTGCGCAGCGAGGTGTATTCCGAGCCCAAGCCGGACGCCAAGCTGCGGGGCCAGGGCGCCGGCCATAGCACCCTGATGTCCGCCGTCTGGGGCGCCTGGGCGGCCATCTACGGCCACCCAGCCCTGTACCGGGCCTATTCCTGGCTGGCCAGCCGCTTCAACTGGCTCTCTCCCAACAAACAGGGCGGCTGGACCAGCGTTCGCACGCCCATCAAACCTGCCGACAAGCGCCTGCGCGACCTCATCAAGGAAAAACAATGAGCAATCCCCTGATCGCCGCCCTCTCCCGCATCCTGCCCGAGCGCCAGGTCATCACCGACGACCTGCGCCGCCTGGCCTACGGCACCGACGCGAGTTTCTACCGGCTGACGCCGGAAGTGATCGCCGTGGTGGAGAACGAAGGGGAAGTCCAGGCCGTGCTCCAGGCCGCCCGGGCCCATGGCCGGCCGGTGACCTTCCGGGCCGCCGGCACCAGCCTCTCCGGCCAGGCCATCACCGACGGGGTGCTGGCCCTGATCGGCGAAGGCTTCGCCACCTGCGACATCGCCCCGGACGCCGCCACGGTGCGCCTGGGCCCCGGCATCATCGGCGGGGAGGTCAATCACCGCCTCGCTCCCCTGGGCAAGAAGATCGGTCCCGATCCCGCCTCCATCAACGCCGCCAAGATCGGTGGCATCGCCGCCAACAACTCCTCGGGCATGTGCTGCGGCACCGCCCAGAACAGCTACCGGACCGTGGCGGGCATGCGTGTCGTCCTGGCCGACGGCACCGTGCTGGATACCGAAGACCCCTTCAGCGTCGCCGCCTTCCGCCTCAGCCACAACCATATCCTGGACGAGCTGGAGCGCCTGGGCCGGGAAACCCGGGCCGACGCCACCCTGGCCGAGCGCATCCGCCACAAGTTCAAGATCAAGAACACCACCGGCTACAGCCTCAACGCCCTGGTGGATTTCGAGAAGCCCGTGGATATCCTGGCCCACCTGATGATCGGCTCGGAAGGGACCTTGGGCTTCATTTCCCGCATCACCTACAACACCGTCCCGGAAGACCCGTTCAAGGCCAGCGCCCTGGTCTTCTTCCCCACCATCGAGGCGGCCTGCCAGGCGGTCATCAAGCTGAAGCCCCAGCCGGTCTCCGCCGTGGAACTGCTGGACCGCCCGGCGCTCCGTTCCGTCCAGGACAAGCCCGGCCTGCCCGCCGTGATGAAGTCCCTGGGGGACGATGCTGCGGCGCTCCTCATCGAGGTCCGCTCGGCTACGGCCGATGGCCTGCAAGCCAATATCGACGCGGCACTCCAGGCACTCGCCGGAATCGAGACGGTGGAAGCCCCGGCCTTCTCCACCGATCCCGCCACCTGTGAAATGTACTGGAAGGTCCGGAAGGGCACCTTCCCCTCCGTGGGCGCCATGCGAAAGACCGGCACCACGGTCATCATCGAGGACGTGGCCTTCCCGGTGGAGTCGCTGGCCGCCGCCACCCTCGACCTCCAGGCCCTCCTGAAACAGCACGGCTATCACGAGGCCATCATTTTCGGCCACGCCCTGGAGGGCAACCTCCATTTCGTCTTCACCCAGGACTTCGGCGATGCCGCCGAGGTGGCGCGCTATTCCCGCTTCATGGACGACGTCTGCAAGCTGGTGGTGGAAAAGTACGACGGATCGCTGAAAGCCGAGCACGGCACCGGCCGCAACATGGCCCCCTTCGTGGAAATGGAATGGGGCAAGCAGGCCACCGACCTGATGCGCCGCATCAAGGCCCTATTCGACCCGCAGAACCTCCTCAACCCCGGCGTCATCATCAACGACGACCCGGAGTCGCACCTCAAGCACCTGAAGCCCATGCCAGCCGCCGAAGACATCGTGGACCGCTGCATCGAATGCGGTTTCTGCGAGCCGCTGTGCCCGTCCCACCGGCTCACCCTCAGCCCGCGCCAGCGCATCGTCAGCTGGCGGGAGCTGTCCCGGCGCAGCCAGGCCGGCGAGGAGCCGGGCCAGGTGGCCGAGGACTTCGCCTATTTCGGCCTGGATACCTGCGCCGGCTGCGGCCTCTGCTCCACCGCATGCCCGGTGGGCATCGACACCGGCGAATTGACCCGCCGCCTGCGGGGCCGAGGCCTGGGCGGCACCGCCCGCCAGGTGGGCCAATGGACTGCCGGCAATTTCGGTACGGTGGCCACCGTCACCCGGACCGGCCTCAAGGTCGGCCACGCCGTCGCAGGCGTGTTCGGCGACAAGGTGATGAACCGCCTTTCCGGCGGCGCTTGGCGCCGGGACATGCCCCGGGCCGGCAAGACGCCCCAGGCCCGGGCCGGCTCCGGCGATCCGGTGGTCTATTTCCCCGCCTGCGCCGGCCGCATCTTCGGCCCGGGCAATCCCGAGGACAAGGGCCTTGCCGAGGTGGTGATGGAAGTGCTGGAGCGGGCCGGCTACGCCCCCCGCCTGCCGGAAGGCTTCGACAAGCTCTGCTGCGGCCAGATGCTGGCCAGCAAGGGCATGGCCGAGGAAGCCGACCAGATGGCGGAAGCCGTCGCCACGGCGCTCCTCAAGGCTGCCGACGACGGCAAGGGCGGCTACTACCCGGTGATCATGGACGCCAGCGCCTGCACCACCCGCATGCAGAAGCACCTGGCCGGACGCCTCAAGGTCCTGGACTTCCACGAGTTCGCCGTCGATGCCCTGCTGCCCCGCCTCATGGTGACCAAGCAGAAGGGGCCGATTGCGCTCCACATCAACTGCAGCGTGCGCCGCACTGCTTCGGACGCCAAGCTGAGGAAGCTGGTTTCCGCCTGCGTCGAGGACATTGTCGAGCCGGCGGGCGTGACCTGCTGCGGCTTCGGCGGCGACCGGGGCTTCGTGGTGCCGGAATTGAACGCCCACGCCCTGCGGAAAATCCACGACGGCCTGCCCTCCTCCTGCTGCCAGGGAGTCTCCACCAACCGGACCTGCGAAATCGGCCTCACCTCCGAGACCGGCCGCGACTACCGTTCCGTGGCCTACCTGCTGGAGGAATGCAGCCGGATCGAGGACAAACTGGCCTGCTAAAGGCCGGGATTTCCCCATATGGCATAGCTAAGACGTTTTGATAAGGTGAGAACTCCTGGAGGCCGAAAGGCCTCCATCCCCTACAGCCCGGAAAGGAGAACCGATGTACAAGAAGATCCTGGTCGCCATCGACGACAGCGACACTTCCCGTTGCGCCCTCGAAGAAGCCAAGCATCTGGCCCGCACCCATGGCGCCCGCCTGTGCATCGCCCATGTGGCCGATGAGACCCTGATGGGGATGCATAACCGCACCTTCACCACCACCCTCAATCTGGACCATGCCCGCCAGGCCATCGTCGATGCCGGCAGGACGCTGCTGGATGAAGCGGCCGCCGCGGCCACTGACCTCCAATCCGAAACCCTGCTCCTGGAAGCCAGCACCCAGCGGGTCTCCGAAGCCCTGGCCGACGCCGCCAAGGCCTGGAAGGCCGACCTGATCGTGGTCGGCACCCACGGCCGGCGCGGCATCCAGCGCCTTATCCTGGGTTCCGTGGCCGAACAGCTGGTTCGCCTGGCGCCCGTTTCCATCCTCCTCGTACGTAAGCACTGATGACCCAGACGACGCTGAACTCCCTCCCCGCCGCCGACAAGGACGAACCCCTGCGGCAGGACATCCGCCTGCTCGGCAAGATTTTGGGCGACACCGTCCGCGAGCAGGAAGGCGATGCCGTCTTCGACATCGTCGAGCAAGTGCGCCAGACGGCGATCCGCTTTGCCCGGGACGGCGACCCCGCCGCCCGCGGCGAGCTGGCCGAAATCCTGGACAACCTGCCCCAGAAGACCACCCAGGCGGTGGTCCGGGCTTTCAGCTTCTTCCTCCAGCTCGCCAATATCGCCGAGGACCAGCACCACATCCGCCGGCGCCGGGCCCACGACCTGGCCGGCTCGCCCCCCCGGGAAGGCAGCCTGACCTACGCCCTGGACCGCCTTGCCGAGGCCGGCGTCTCGGCCGAGGCCATCGGCGACTTCTTCGCCCACGCCCTGGTGTCGCCGGTCCTCACCGCCCACCCGACCGAGGTGCAGCGCCAGAGCATGCTCCAGAGCCACCGGCACATCGCCCGCCTCCTCGACCGGCGGGAACGCCTGACCCTCACCCCGGAGGAGCAGGCGGACAACGATACCGAACTCGCCAGCATCGTCCTGACCCTGTGGCAGACCCGCATGCTGCGGCCGGTGCGCCTGAAGGTCATCGACGAGGTGAGGAACGGCGTCAGCTACTTCAACAGCACCTTCTTCAACGAGCTGCCCCGGCTCTACATCCAGGCCACCATGCTCCTCCAGGAGCGCTACCCGGAGCGGCGCTGGGCCCTGCCCCGCTTCTTCCAGGTGGGCAGCTGGATCGGCGGCGACCGGGACGGCAATCCCTTCGTGACCGCTGAAATCCTGCGGGAAGCCCTGCGCGTGCAATCCGCCGCTGCCCTGAACTTCTATCTGGGCGAGCTCCATGAACTGGGTGGCGAACTGCCCCTTTCCGATCTCCTGGTAACCGTCAGCCCGGAGCTGGCTGCCCTGGCGGAAAACTCCCCCGACCGCTCCCCCCAGCGAGCCGACGAGACCTACCGCCGGGCCCTGACCGGCATCTACGCCCGCCTGGCCGCCACCGCCCGCCACCTGGATCAGCTGGAGCCGCTCCGCCACGCCGTGGGCGACGCCGAGCCCTACGCCGACCCGGAGGCCCTGCGCACCGATCTCAAGATCCTGGCCAAATCCCTCAAGGCCAACGGCAGCGCCCTGCTGGCCGGCGGCCGGCTGCGGCGGCTCCTGCGGGCCGTGCAGGTTTTCGGCTTCCACCTGGCGCCCATCGATCTGCGCCAGAACTCCGACGTTCATGCCCGCACCGTGGGCGAACTGCTGGCCGCCGTCGGCGTCTGCCCGGACTACGCCAGCCTCTCGGAATCCGAGCGCATCGCCCTGCTGGTGGGCGAACTCCATACCCCGCGCCCGCTGTATTCGCCCCACATCGAGTATTCCGAGAAAACCCGGGGCGAACTGGCCATCTTCTTCGCCGCCCAGGAACTGCGCCAGCGCTACGGCCGCGCCGCCCTGCCCAATGCCATCATCTCCAAGACGGACGGCGTCTCCGACCTGCTAGAGGTCGCTCTGCTCCTCAAGGAAGCCGGGTTGCTGAAACCGGGCGCCGAGCCCTCCCTTGAGATGAACATCATCCCCCTCTTCGAGACCATCGAGGACTTGCGCCAGGCACCGGCCACCATGGGGGCCATCTTCGCCCTGCCCATCTACCGCCAGCTGGTCGCCAGCCGCGGCGAGGAGCAGGAGGTGATGCTGGGCTACTCCGACAGCAACAAGGATGGCGGCTTCCTCACCTCCGGCTGGGAGCTGTACAAGGCTGAGGTGGAGCTCACCCGCGTCTTCAGCCAGCACGGCGTGCGGTTGCGGCTCTTCCACGGCCGGGGCGGTTCCGTCGGTCGGGGCGGCGGCCCCAGCTACCAGGCCATCCTGGCCCAGCCCGCCGGCGCCGTGTCCGGCCAGATCCGCCTTACCGAACAGGGCGAAGTCATTTCCACCAAGTACGGCGACCCGGACACCGGCCGCCGCAACCTGGAAGTGCTCCTGGCCGCCACCCTGGAGGCCAGCCTCACCGACCACGAGAACCGGGTCGAGCCGGCGGAGCCCTTCCACCCGGTCATGGACCGCTTGTCCGAGCTGGCTTTTAAGGCTTACCGCGGCCTGGTCTACGAGACGGACGGCTTCAACCGCTATTTCCGGGAATCCACCCCGGTTTCGGAAATCGCCAATCTCAACATCGGCAGCCGCCCGGCCTCCCGCAAGGCATCCGACCGCATCGAGGACCTGCGGGCCATCCCCTGGGTATTCAGCTGGGCCCAGTGCCGGCTCATGCTGCCGGGCTGGTACGGCTTCGGCTCGGCGGTGGAAACCTGGCTCGCTGAAAACCCGGACGGCCTCGACACCCTGCGCCGCATGCACCGGAGCTGGCCCTTCTTCCGCACCCTCTTGTCCAACATGGACATGGTGCTGGCCAAGACGGACCTCGCCATCGCCTCCCGCTACGCCGAACTGGTGACCGACCCCGACCTGCGGGAACGGGTCTTCAACGCCATTCGCGCCGAATGGGAACGCACCCGCCGCTACGTACTGGCCATCGAGGAACAGGACGACTTCCTCTCGGACAACCCGCTCCTCAAGCGCTCCATCCAGCAGCGCTTCCCCTACATGGACCCCCTCAACCACCTCCAGGTGGAACTCCTGCGCCGGCATCGGGCCGGGGACACGGACGAACGGGTGGCCCGGGGTATCCACATCACCATCAACGGGGTGGCGGCGGGGCTGCGGAACAGCGGGTAGGTTCCACGTTCCCTGACATGCCTTTTGACGACGCCGGCTGAATTTGGCCGGCGTCGTGCTATTTGGGGGCGGCAGCCTCTAATTCATCCACCGCCTGCTATGTTGCATATGTCATTTATGGCAGGTAGCCTATCGTGCTTCACGAACCGTAATCAAACACTTTCAAAAGCACAGATGAACTCAAGCACAATCAGATACCTAATATTCGCTATTATTGAAATCTTACTTATCATTCTTGCAACAAATAACGACCTTGAAAGAATAACTCCTTGGCTATTGGGGGTGAACTTTACAATATCTGCTTTCTCAATAAATTTTACTTTCTTTGGCTATCAGCTTTCAAAATACCAATCCATATATACAGAGGTAACAAAACGACAGTGGATCAACATTGGGGCATTACTCACAACCCCCTTCATTCCTTTAATTTGTTACCTAATATCACCGAGCAACTTCGGGACGAGCGCTCTTTTGATAATGCCGATCATGGTTTTGTCGGCCTTAGACAACTCGCTATTAACCGCATCCTATTTAGATCCAATCAGGTTTTCCACTAAGAAACTCTCGAAGCAGAGTACCGAAAAATACATCAACCAGCTATCACAAAAGGTGGTCGAAGAAATAAAGCTACACAAGAACCTGATGGAGAAGAGAAAGGATCTGCAAACTCCACCACATGGACATCGTTTCCAGCCAAGCACTTTAGGTACGGACAACAATGATCTCTGGGATATAACAAGCACAATCGCCATACAGTCGATCAACAATAATGACTACACTGTATTCCGAAAGTCAATCAAGCACACGCTTGAACTTCTGGTTCGCTTTTACCAATACGAATCTAGTAACCACCAAGAGAAAGAAGGCCTTCGATTCATCGCACACCAACGATTTAGAGCACTCATAAACCAAATATCCGAATCAGACCAAAGCGGGGTTTTTCTACTGTCTCTAGCCAACGAACTTTGCGACTTCTTGGAACTCGATGAGATTCTCACGCCAGCTTGCTCTGATATTGCAATATCAGTCACATCCGATGCCGTCAATATCGGGGAAAAGATACTGGAGGAAAAAAACTCCATTGAGCCGCAAAAAATACTCAACACTTTACACCGAGTAACTGAAGCGGGTCTATTAGAGATAGAAAAAGGTGATTCGAAGGATGGTTACAACGCTATTAACGGGTACAATATCGCCTCCTATGTGTACGACATCAATAGGCTTGGCGAAATAGCCTTAAAGAATGGAAACCATCATTTTTCCTATCGTTGCATGGAGACGCTGTCCTACCTTGGATGCAATGCAGCGAAAATCAAGGCACATCAGACTATCGTTGCAGTTCTAGAATCTATTGTTAACCTTGGGAGAGTGGCAAGAAGCCTTAAAATAGGTTGTTTCTACCACCGCTGCCTCATCCCAGCAGAAAGCCATGCAGAAGAGTTTATGGGGCATATCATGACGTGGTTGGTCCGTGACATTGATAAATCAGGGAACTTCTACATGAAGGAATATGTGGAGCAGTCTTATTCCAGATTACGCGGCGTACAGTGCACAATAATTCCACGCCAAAATCGCAATCCACGGTTCTGGATCGAGGAGATTAAAGACAATGGAAAACCTATACCTCACATTGAACACGAGTCTGGAATGTATGGATATGATGGGGAGCTGGACTATTCAGACTTTTCCAATCTTAAGCAATACGTATTGCATGGTATTAGTCCCGCATCCGGAACAATGATTTTTCACTCTGCACCGACACCAATAAAACTAGAGTTTGAAGACACACCAGACAAGTAGAATAGTATGCAGTGATTAGACTATCTGCTTCTCGCCCATGGAAATGCTCCTCTTCGGCGCCATCCTAATCTTCATGTTCGACAGCGTCCCTTTTCTCCTTCCCTGGGTGATCGTGAAGCTGACCAAGCGGGACGATGACGAGGCGCCTGCCGAGCCGCAGCCCGTCGTTCCCTACTCGACCCGCTCCTTAGCCCCCTCCCCCCGCCCGGTCGCCACGGAAGAGTTCATGAAGAATCCCTTCCGGCCGCCGTCTGCCCAGGTGGACGACGTAGTGCCCGACCACTGGAACAATTCCGGCGGGGGCAGTTCGGTGGTCCCGCCCAAGGGCGTCCAGGGATGGAGTTGGGGCGCCTTCATGCTGAACTGGGTGTGGGCGCTCTTCAACCGGACCTGGATCGGCCTTCTTTGCCTCGTGCCCTACGTCGGGTTCATCTTCTGCATCTACCTCGGCATCAAGGGTCGGGAGCTGGCGTGGCGCAACAAGCGCTGGGACAGCCTCGAACACTTCAACCGCATCCAGCGACGGTGGTCCATCGGCGCGGCGGCCCTTGTCTTCGGCGGGGCCGGGATTGGTATATTGGCGGCCGTCGCCGCCCCCGCCTTTTACCGATAAGCCCTTCCGCCATGCCCACGAATATCCGTGCCATTCAGGCCGACATCACCACTCTCCGGGTCGATGCCATCGTCAATGCTGCCAATTCCTCCCTCCTGGGCGGCGGCGGGGTCGATGGGGCGATCCACCGGGCAGCCGGCCCCGGCCTCCTGGAGGAGTGTCGCGCCCTCCGCGGCTGCCGCACGGGGGACGCCAAACTCACCGGCGGCCACCGCCTCCCCGCCCGCTTCGTGATCCACACCGTCGGCCCCATCTGGCACGGGGGCGGGCAAGGGGAAGCGGAACTCCTCGCCTCCTGCTACCGGCGCTCCATCGAGGTCGCCGCGGCCAACGGACTGACGACCATCGCCTTCCCGAG
Source organism: Actinomycetota bacterium (assembly GCA_050259815.1). Lineage (GTDB taxonomy): Bacteria > Pseudomonadota > Gammaproteobacteria > Burkholderiales > Rhodocyclaceae > JAGTRP01. The sequence continues at coordinate 9,810 of JBLNBI010000062.1, forward strand.
CATCAGTACGGGCATCTACGGCTACCCCATCGACCAGGCCGCCCGCATCGCGGTTGCCACGGTCCGCGCGGCCGCGCAGGAATTCCCCGCCATCGAGGAAGTGATCTTCTGCTGCTTCTCGCCCCGCGACCTGGCGATCTACGAGGATCTGCTCGGCTGATCTTCGGGTGGGGAATATTCCCCGGATTGCGGTGAGCTTCCGCGCCCTTCCCCACTCAATCGACCTGCCTGCCAGAGGCCACGCCGCAGGCATCGATCTTGCACTTGGGATGCCGTCACGGTTATTCCAGCCATCTCCCGGAATCGATCCCCCATGCATTTCCAGGTCAAGGCAGTCAGCGGCGCCAACGCCATCGTCTCCCTGCTCCTCGAAGCCCCCACCGCCGGCGATGCCCGACAGCAGGCGGAGCGTCAGGGGTTACGGGTCATGTCCCTGCGCCCGGCCCGAGCCCTGCCGGCGCTGGGGACGGCCCTGGTCACGCGCCGGGATTTCCCCCTCACCCTGTTCAGCCAAGAACTGGCCACCCTGCTGAACGCCGGACTGCCCCTGGTCAATGCCATCGAAAGCCTGGCCGAGAAGGAGGAGGAGCCCACCCGCCGGCAGGTGCTGGCAGACATCACCCGGCTGCTTTACGAAGGCAAGTCCTTCTCCCAGGCCCTCGGCCAGCTGCCTGCCGTGTTCCCGGAGCTTTATGTCGCCCTCGTCCAGTCCAGCGAGCGCACCGGGTCCCTGGGGGAGGCCCTGGGACGCTACGTGGCCTACAGCACCCGCATCGAGCAGGTGCGCCAGAAAATCGTGGCGGCCTCCATCTACCCGGCCCTGCTCGTCCTGGTGGGATCGGGAGTGGTGGTCTTCCTTCTCGCCTACGTGGTGCCGCGGTTCAGCGTCGTCTTCGGCGACCTGGGCAGCAGCCTGCCCTGGCTCTCCCGCATGCTTCTCGCCTTCGGCCAGACGGTTCACGACCACCTGGGCATCCTGGCCGGAGTTGCGGCCGCAACCCTCCTGGGGATCGCCGCCGTGGCGGCCCTGCCCGCTCCGCGCCAGGCCGTGGGCCGATTGGTCCTCCTGATCCCGACGGTGCGCCGGCGGGTCTTCCTCTTCCAGCTGGCCCGGCTGTACCGTTCCCTGGGCATCCTGCTCCAGGGGGGCATTCCCATCCTCACCGCCATCGGCATGGCCCGGGGGCTGGTTGGGGACCGGATGCAGGAAGACCTTGACCAGGCGGCCCGCCAGGTGCGGGAAGGCCAGCCCCTTTCCCAAGCCCTGGAGCACAACCGCCTGACCACACCCATCGCCCTGCGCATGCTCCGGGCCGGGGAGCAGGCCGGCAACCTGGGGGCGATGATGGAACGCACCGCGGATTTCTACGACGAGGAGATGGGCCGCTGGATCGACTGGTTCGTGCGGCTCTTCGAGCCCCTGCTCATGGTCTTCGTGGGGGCGGTGATCGGGGTCATCGTCATCCTCATGTACATCCCCATCTTCGAGCTGGCGGGGAGCATCCAGTGAGAGGCCTATTGCGGCCGCACCAGCCCCATCTTCTCGATGCGGTAGCGCATCATGTCCCGGGTGATGCCCAGGAGCCTGGCGGAACGGGTCACGTTCCAGCCGGTGCGCTCCAGGGCTTTCACCACCATCTCCCGTTCCACCTCGCCCAGGCGGGCCAGGGAGGCAAACCCGCTGCCCGCACCCCGGGGTTCCTGGGGCACATCGTCTCCCGGCGCCAGCACCGGGCAGAGGACAAGCTGCTCCGGAGTGATCTCGTTGGCGGACGACAGGAGGACGGTCTGTTCCAGCATGTTGCGCATTTCCCGCACGTTCCCCGGCCAGTAGTAGCCCAGCAATACCCGCTCCGCCTCCGGGCTGAAGCGCAGCCCCGGCTTCCCGTAGCGGCGGCCGTGGCTAACCAGAAAATGCCGGGCGAGGAGCAGGATGTCGCCGCTCCGGGCCCGCAGGGGCGGCACCTTGATGGAAATGATGCGCAAGCGGAAAAAGAGGTCACTGCGGAACCGCCCTTCCCGCACCATCTGCTCCAGGTCCCGGTTGGTGGCGCTGATGATGCGCAGATTCACCCGGCGCTCCCGGACCGAGCCGATGCGGCGGATGGCTTTTTCCTCCAGGAGCTTCAGGAGCTTGGCCTGGAGACCGGGGTCGATCTCGCCGATCTCGTCCAGGAACAGGGTGCCGCCGTCCGCCGCTTCCACCAGGCCGATCTTGCGTTCCTTGGCGTCGGTGAAGGCGCCCTTTTCGTGGCCGAAAAGTTCGGCTTCGAGGAGGTAGGACGGGATCGAGGCGCAATTCACCTCCACGAAGGGGCCGTCCCGCCGGGCGCCGTCGAAATGGAGGGCACGGGCAACCAGCTCCTTGCCGGTGCCCGTCTCGCCGTGGATGAGCACCGCCGGCAGAGTGCCTTCCGCCATGCGCCCCTCCGCCTCCAGCACCCGCCGGATGGTGGCCTTCATGTCGGCCATGGCCGGCGAGTCGCCGATCATGGCGGCGAGCCCCCGCTCCGAGGCCGGCGGCCCCCCGCTTCCCGCCGATAGTCCGTCGTCGTCGTCGATCCTTGTCCTGGTATCAGCCATGTTGTGTCAGTGCGCCCTCCCCAGATTCCGGTAGACCTCCATCAGGTCGTCAGCGCTGGCCATCCCGTCCACCCGAACCCAGGGCTTTCCCGGTGCCTGACGGAAGAAGGTG
>JBLNBI010000063.1:0-3292 GCA_050259815.1 Actinomycetota bacterium
ACCGCCTGGAAATCTCCTCGCCGGGCCTTGATCGGGTGGTCAAGAAGGACTCCGATTTTGAGCGCTTCGCCGGCCGGGATATCCAGATCAAGCTGCGCATCCCCCTGAATGGACGTCGGAACTTCCAGGGCGAACTGTTGGGGCTGAAAGACGGCAAGGTGGGGCTCCGCCTCGATCAGGCCGAAATCGAACTGGAACTGAACAATATCGAAAAGGCACGCCTGGTGCCCAAATTCGACTGAAGGATTAGGAGGTTGAGGATATGAGCCGTGAAATGTTGCTGCTGGTGGACGCACTGGCGCGGGAAAAGAACGTCGGCAAGGAAATCGTTTTCGGTGCCTTGGAAATGGCGTTGGCGTCGGCGACCAAGAAGCGCATCCACGACGAGGCCGAAGTGCGGGTGGTGATCGACCGCAATACCGGCAATTTCGAATCCTTCCGTCGCTGGCAGGTGGTGGCCGATGACGAGTACGTGAACGAATACCTGCAGGTGCCTCTGTCCGACGCCCAGAAGGACGACCCGGAGGTGGAGGCCGGCGACTACCTGGAAGAGCCCCTGGAGCCCATCGACTTTGGTCGTATCGGCGCCCAGGCTGCCAAGCAGGTCATCCTCCAGAAAATCCGCGACGCCGAGCGCGAGCAGATTCTGAACGACTTCCTGGAGCGCAAGGAACACGTGGTTTCCGGCACCATCAAGCGGATGGAGCGCGGCAACGCCATTGTCGAGGCCGGCAAGATCGAAGCCCTGCTGCCCCGGGATCAGATGATCCCCAAGGAAAACCTCCGGGTTGGCGACCGGGTCAAGGCCTATCTGCTCCGGATCGACCGCAATGCCCGCGGCCCGCAGATCATCCTGTCCCGCACCGCGCCGGAATTCGTCATTCGCCTCTTCGAGCTGGAAGTGCCGGAAATCTCCGACGAACTCATGGAAATCAAGGCCTGCGCCCGGGATCCCGGTCTGCGCGCCAAGATCGCCGTCAAATCCAATGACCAGCGGGTCGACCCCATCGGCACCTGTGTCGGCCTGCGCGGTTCCCGTGTCACCGCCGTCAGGAACGAGATCGGCGGCGAGAATATCGACATCGTCCTGTGGTCGGCCGATCCGGCCCAGTTCGTGATCGGCGCCCTGTCCCCGGCGGAAGTGACTTCCATCGTGGTCGACGAGGAAAAGCACTCCATGGACGTGGTGGTGGACGAGGACAACCTCGCCATCGCCATCGGCCGCAACGGCCAGAACGTGCGTCTGGCATCGGAACTGACCGGCTGGAATATCAATCTGATGACCCAGGAAGAATCCGCCAAGCGTTCCGAGGCGGAGCACGCCGTCACCCGCGTCATGTTCATCGAAAAGCTGGACATCGACGAGGAACTGGCGGACCTCCTCATCGAGGAAGGTTTCTCCACCCTGGAAGAAGTGGCCTACGTGCCCCTGGCCGAGATGCTGGAGATCGAGGGGCTGGACGAGGATATCGTCAACGAGCTGCGCAACCGGGCTCGCAACGTACTGCTCACCGAAGCCATTGCCACCGAGGAGAAGCTGGAGGAGGTCTCCGAGGACCTCATCGGCCTCGACGGCATGGACAAGGAACTGGCGGCCAAGTTGGCCGAACATGGCGTCAAGACCCGTGACGACCTGGCGGAGCTGGCGGTGGACGAACTCACCGATATGACGGGTATTGACCAAGACCGCGCCAAGCAGCTGATCGTGACGGCACGTGCTCACTGGTTCGAGTGAGCGGGGGGTGTGAATGATGGCAGTGACTAGTGTTTCCCAATTTGCGATAGAACTTAAGATGCCGGTGGAGGCTCTGCTGGAGCAGCTGGCCAAGGCCGGCGTGCAGAAATCCGGCAGCAACGATACCCTGGCCGACCAGGACAAGGCCCGTCTGCTGGACTACCTGCGCCGCTCCCATGGTGACTCGGATTCCAAGACGAAGATCACCCTGACCCGCAAGCAGACCTCGGAAATCAAGGCGACCGACGCCATGGGCCGGGCCCGTACCGTCCAGGTGGAAGTGCGCAAGAAGCGCGTCCTGGTCAAGCGCGACGTTGCCGATCATCTGCCGGAGTCGTCCGTGGCTGTGGCGGAAGCCGTCGAGCCCGAGCCGATTCCCGTTTCCGTGGAGGAGCCGGTCGTCGAGGTAGTCGTGGAGCCCGAAGTGGTTGCACAGCCCGAGCCGATGCCGGAACCCCAACCCGAGCCGCAGGCCGAGCCGGAACCCGTGCCCGAACCCCAGGTCCAGCCCCAAGTGAAGGCTCAGCCCCGTGTGGCTTCCTTCCTTGATCCGGAACAGCTGAGAAGGCGCGAGGAAGAGGAGCGTCGTCAGCGCGAGCTTCGGGATCGCCAGTTCCGCGAGGTGAAGGAAAAGCAGGCGCGGGAAGCCGAGATTGCCCGCCTCCGCCAGGAAGCCGAAGCGGCTGCCCGCGCTGCCGAAATCGCCAAGCAGCAAGCGGCGGCCCAGGCCAAGCCGGAAGGCGGCGAAAAGGCCACCACCCTGCACAAGAAGCCGGAGCCCGCCAAGGACGCCAAGAAGAGTCCCAAGAAGGACGAGCGCGGCGACGATGGCAAGAAGAAGGGCGGCCTGCGTACCCGCGGCTCCGATTCCGGCAGCGGCTGGCGCGAGGCCAAGCATGGCAAGCGCCACGGCGGCAAGGGCGACGATGGCCAGGGTGGCTTCCAGGCTCCCACCGAGCCCGTGATTCGCGAAGTCCATGTGCCGGAAACCATTTCCGTGGCGGACCTCGCCCACAAGATGGCGGTGAAGGCGACGGAAGTCATCAAGACCATGATGAAGATGGGTTCCATGGTCACCATCAACCAGGTCCTGGACCAGGAAACCGCCATGATCGTGGTGGAAGAAATGGGCCACAAGGCGGTTGCCGCCAAGCTGGACGATCCGGATGCCTTCCTGGTCACTGAAAGTGAAGCCAAGGACGTGCCCCTGGAGTCCCGCGCTCCGGTGGTCACTGTCATGGGCCACGTCGACCACGGCAAGACCTCCCTGCTGGACTACATCCGTCGCGCCAAGGTGGCGGCGGGCGAAGCCGGCGGCATTACCCAGCACATCGGCGCCTACCATGTGGAAACCGACCGCGGCGTGGTGACCTTCCTGGATACCCCGGGCCACGAGGCTTTTACCGCCATGCGGGCTCGCGGTGCCAAGGCAACCGACATCGTGATTCTGGTGGTGGCCGCCGACGACGGCGTGATGCCCCAGACACTGGAAGCACTCTCGCACGCCAAGGCTGCCAACGTCCCCATCATCATCGCCATAAACAAGATCGACAAGGA
>JBLNBI010000064.1:0-3211 GCA_050259815.1 Actinomycetota bacterium
GATCGCCCAGGCCGCCGCCACCCCGAACACCAGGTTCAGCGGCACGGCGATGGCGGCCGTCAGCAAGGTCAACTTGATGGCCGCCCAGGCATCGGGATGGGCCAGGGCTTTCAGGTACACGCCCCAGCCCTTCTTCAGGGCCTCGGCGAAGACGGTGCCCAGGGGCAGGAGCAGGAAGAAAGCGAAGAAGCTCAGCGAGACGGTGATGAGTACCGCCTTGATCCAGGCCGGATCCCGGGTGGCGGGCGTTTCGTAGCGTTCCTGGACGCCGGGTTGCAGTGCGATGGAAGCGGCCATCTTAGGCTCCCTTGGCATGGCGGGCCTGGGCCCAGCCTTGCAATGCGTTGATGATGAGCAGCAGGACGAAGGAGATGACCAGCATGACCGAGGCCACGGCGGTCGCCCCGGCGTAGTCGTACTGCTCCAGCTTGGTGATGATCATGAGGGGGGTGATCTCGGACACCATGGGCACGTTGCCGGCGATGAAGATGACCGAGCCGTACTCCCCCACCGCCCGGGCGAAGGCCAGGGCGAAGCCGGTAAGGAGCGCCGGGGTGACGTGGGGCAGGATCACCTTGAGGAAGGTCTGCCAGCGGGTAGCGCCCAGGCCGGCGGCGGCCTCTTCCATTTCCTTTTCCAGGTCGGCCAGCACCGGCTGGACGGTGCGCACCACGAAGGGCAGGCCGATGAAGATGAGAGCGAGCAGTACGCCGTTGGGGTTGTAGGCCACCTCGATGCCGTGGGGCTTCAAGAGCCCGCCCACCAGGCCGTTCTCGGCGTAGATGGTGGCCAGGGCGATGCCGGCCACCGCCGTGGGCAGGGCAAAAGGCAGATCGATCAGCGCATCCACCAGTCCCTTGCCCGGGAAGCGGTAGCGCACCAGGACCCAGGCGAAGACGAGGCCGAAGACCACATTGACCCCCGCCGCCAGGAGGGAAGCGCCGAAGCTCAGCTTGTAGGAAGCCACCACCCGGGGGCTGCTCACCGCCACCCAGAAGGCGTCCCAGCCCAGGTCCAGGGTCTTGATGCCTACCGCTGCCAGGGGGATGAGGACGATGAGGGTCAGATAGACCAGGGTATAGCCCATGGCCAGGCCGAAGCCCGGGAGGGGACTGAAGCGCTTGCCGCCGATCATGGCCGCGCCTTGGGGGTGAAAACCGGTTTCATCGAGACTTCCTGTTGTTATGCGCTATGGGATACGGGAAGTCTAGGAAATGCCGCTTATGCCGTGAAATACTAAATTCACAAATGCAAATGAAAATTTTGAATAAAGAAAGCGGCCCGCAGGCCGCTTTCTCGGAACGCCGGTCGATCAGACCGCCGCCAGGGCCTGCTCCAGGTCGGCGCGCAGGTCGTCGATGTGCTCGATGCCTACGGACAGGCGGACGGTGTCCTCGGTGACGCCGGCCAGCTCCAGTTCCGCCGGGGACAACTGGCGGTGGGTGGTGGAAGCCGGGTGGCAGGCCAGGGACTTGGCGTCGCCGATATTGACCAGGCGGGTGAAGAGCTTGAGGGCATCCTGGAAGCGCGCCCCACCCTCCCGGCCGCCCTGGACGCCGAAGGTCAGGATGCCGGAGGGGCGGCCGCCCAGGTATTTCTTCGCCAGGGCGTTGTCCTTATGGTCCGGCAGGCCGGCGTAATTGACCCACTTCACCTTGGCGTGGCCCTGGAGGTATTCGGCCACCTTGCGGGTATTCTCGGTAATGCGGTCCATGCGCAGGGCCAGGGTCTCGACCCCCTGCAGGATCAGGAAGGCGTTAAAGGGGCTGATGGCGGCGCCGGTGTTGCGCAACGGCACCACCCGGGCGCGGCCGATGAAGGCGGCGGCGCCCAGGGCTTCGGTATAGACCACGCCGTGGTAGGAGGGATCGGGCTCGTTCAGGCGCTTGAATTTCTGCTTGTAGTCGGCCCAGGGGAACTTGCCGGAATCGACGATGATGCCGCCGATGCTGTTGCCGTGGCCGCCCAGGTACTTGGTCAGGGAGTGGATGACGATATCGGCGCCGTGCTCAATGGGGCGCAGCAGGTAAGGCGACGGCACGGTGTTGTCTACGATGAGGGGCACGCCGTGCTTGTGGGCGATGGCGGCGACCTTCTCGATGTCGGTGATGTTGCCCAGGGGATTGCCGATGGATTCCACATAGACCGCCTTGGTGCGGCTGTCGATGAGCTTCTCGAAGCCTTCCGGGTCCCGGTAGTCGGCGAAGCGCACCTGGATGCCGAACTGCGGCAGGGTGTGGGCGAAGAGGTTGTAGGTGCCGCCGTACAGGGTGGAGGACGACACGATATTGTCGCCAGCCTCGGCGATGGTCTGGATGGCGTAGGTGATGGCGGCTTGGCCGGAAGCCAGCGCCAGGCCGGCGATGCCGCCTTCCAGGGCAGCGATGCGCTTTTCCAGGACGTCCTGGGTCGGGTTCATGATGCGGGTGTAGATATTGCCCTGGACCTTGAGGTCGAACAGGTCCGCACCGTGCTGGGTATCGTCGAAGGCGTAGGAGGTGGTCTGGTAGATGGGAACGGCCACCGCCTTGGTGGTGGGATCCGGGCTGTAACCGGCGTGGACCGCCAGGGTCTCGAGTTTCATGCTTATTTTCCTTTCTGTCATGGCGTACGTTTCGGCCCCCCTTGGGCGCCATGGAGCGGGAGAATAGTTTCCTGTCATGCCGTCGGAAAATAAGTTTTTCTTCTTTGCATATAGGCGATGGATTGCTAAGCATGGAAGAAACCCATGCCGGGCATAGCACTCTTTCCACATATGCTCATACGAAATTATTCGTTCTGCCGGGTCCGGGGTTTGCCTACAGTCGCCCTGCCCTCCAACCCACCCGGCCTATCCCGGAATTGCCCGCCCATGGAAAACATCCTCATCGTCCCCGGCCTGCGCAACAGCGGCCCCGACCACTGGCAGACCTGGTTCCAGTCCCAGTTGCCCGCCACCCGCCGGGTGGAGCAGGACGATTGGGAGACGACCTGCCTGTCCGACTGGGCCCGGCGGGTGCGGGAGGAAATCGATGCCGCCCCCGGGCCGGTCTGGATCGTCGCCCACAGTTTCGGCTGCCTGGCCTCGGTCACCGCTGCCCTCGCCCGCCCCGGCCGCATCCTGGGCGCCCTGCTGGTGGCGCCGGCCGATCCGGACCGCTTCCGCATCGCCCACGCCCACCAGCAGGAGAAGCTGGATATCCCCAGCCTCGTGGTGGCCAGCGAAAACGAT
>JBLNBI010000065.1:0-22845 GCA_050259815.1 Actinomycetota bacterium
TCGGGCACCGGCAGGCGGCTCACCTTGGCGCCGATCTCGGCGGCCAGGGTGGTGTAGCGCCGGGGCATGAGCTGGGCGCGGAATTCGCGCTTGTCCAGGCCGGCGTTGGCCGTCGCCGGGGCGGCCGGGGGCGGCGGCTTGGGCAGGTCGGCGGCGGCCAGGGGGCCGGCGAGGCCGGCCATCACGAGGGCGGCGGCGATCCGCCACCCGGGGGAGGGCGTTGCAGCCCTCACTGGCCCCGGCCCTCCAGGCGGCCTTCGTCCCACTGCTTGAGGGCGGCGGCCACCTGCCGGGAAAGCTCGGCCACCGGCCGGCCCTGGCCGTCCTCGGCCACCGGCTCCATGCCCAGGGTCGCCTGCAGCTTGCTGGCCGCGGCATGGACCTGGGCCACCGCCTGGTAGCGGCGCAGCTGGGACAGGATGGCGCTGGTCTGGTTGGCCACCCGGTCGAGCTTGGTCTGGGTCTGGGCTTCTTCCCGCTTGACCATGTGGGCGGCGATGTCGGCATCGACCTTCCAGATGGCGTCGGCCCGCTCGTACTGGCGGTAGGCGTTGGCGTACTGCTGGCGGGCGAGGTGGACCTGGGTGAGCACCGCCAGCTGGGTGGCCATGCGCCGCTGGTCGGCGAGCGCCACGCCGGCATCCGCCAAGCGCATCTGGGCCGGGGCGGCCAGCAGCCCCAGGAGGTTGAAGGAGAGCTGGGCGCCGGATTCGGTCCAGCGCTGGTGGATGAGGTAGGAGTCGTCGCTGCTCTTGGTGCCGTAGTTGAAGGACAGCCCCGGGAAGAGCCGCAGCAGCACCCGCCGGGTCTCCTGGCTGGCGATGCGGGCGTTGTAGAAGGATTCCCGCAGGTCGGCGTTCCGGGCGATGGCCTGTTCCTCCAGTTGCTCCACCGGGAGGTCGAGCCAACGGGTGCTGAGGGCGTCGGCGGGTTCGGCGATGGCGATGGGCTGGGAGAGGGGCAGGTTGGTGAGGGAGGCGAGTTCGATCCGGGCGGTGGACAATTCCTGGTCGATGGCTTCCAAAAGGCGCAGGTTCTCCAGGAGCTGGCGCTGGTAACGGAGCGCATCCAGGGGGTTGCGCAGGCGCTCGGCTTCGGCCTGGCGGGCGTCGGCCAGGGCGCCCTCGGCGGCGGCCAAGGTGGCCTGGACCTCGGCCTTCAGCTTCTGGGCGCTGGCCGCCCGCCAGAAGGCGGTGCGCACGTCCTGGACCAGGAGGTGCAGGGCCTTCCTTCGCCGTTCCCCGGCGATCAGGGCCCGGTCGGCGTTCTGCTTGGAGGCGTAGTAGCTCTGGCCGAAGTCCAGGAGGCTCCAGGTGAAGGAGAGGTCGGTGGTGGTGGCGTAGCGGGAACTGGAGATGTAGGGGTTGGAGATGGAGAAGGTGTTGGTGACCGAATCCTTGCTGCGGGTGATCAGTTCCTTGTCCCGGTCCCGGTAGCCGGCCGAGGCCACCAGCTTGGGCAGCAGGTCGTAGTGGCCCACTTCCAGCTGCCCCAGGGCGACGGCTTCTTCCATCATGCGGGTGCGCCGCTCCAGGTTGTACTTGACCGCCCGGGCGATGGCCCCTTCCAGGGTCAGGGGGCCGGAAAGGGGCTCGATGTCCTTTTGCATCGCTTCCCGGTCCGCCGCCGTGGCGGTGGCGATCTGCGGCGCCGTCAGGGGCTCCGGCGCCAGCGAAGCGCAGCCGCCCAGGGACAGGGCCACGGATAAGGGAAGAATGTGCAGGAAAATGCGGGATTGGGAAGACACGCTGCTGTCCCTCATGGAGAAAAGACTATTGGGGAATTGGTAATGGCCGGACGCCGGATCCCGGACGCGAAGCTTTCAAGGGCGCGAGATTATTTTCTGGTCATATGCCGGTCAATTAGACCAAGGTCTGTACCGACCTTGGTCTGTACTACACCGGGCAGGCTGATGAGATAATCCCCGCAAGATATGTTGTGAGCATTTATCTTGAACAGAGAGCACGCAATACGCTTGGAACAGGGATGGAGCCTCCACGATGGCGTGCCCCTGGTGAGCCTGGGCAACCTGGGGGGCGCCGTGTGCGCCATGCTCATCCTCCTCAACAGCAAAGAGCTTCCCCACGGCTTTCTGTACGCGTGGTTCTTACTGTTCCTGGTGCATACCGGTGCCAGTTTCTACCGGCGCCGGCAGATCCCTCGGGAAAGCCTGGCCGATCCCGGGCAGCTGTCCCGGTGGCTCCGCTGGTCGGTGGCTAACCTGGGGTTGCTGGGCCTGCTCTGGGGCGCCTTGTTCGTTCCCCTGTTCTTCCTGGACAACACGCCCCTCCAGTTTGCCGCCCTGGCCGGCTCGGCCATGCTCGGCGCCGGGGCGATGGCCAGCCTGGGGGCCCATCTACCCTCCTACCGCGCCTTCCTGTTCACCCTGCTCCCCCCCATGTCGGTCTGCCTGCTCGCCCAGGGCAACTGGCTGCACCTGGGCATGGGGCTGGCGTCGGTGATGTTCATCATGTTCATGCTGTGGTCGGGCAACCGCTTCAACGCGAGCTATCTTGAATCCCTGCGTCTGCGTTTCGAAAACCTCGATCTGGTGCAGGAATTGACGGTGCAGAAGGAGGCGGCGGAGCAGGCGGCCCTGGCCAAATCCCGCTTCCTCGCCGCCGCCAGCCACGACCTGCGCCAGCCCATGTACGCCATCCACCTCTATCACGACGCCCTGGACAACTCCCCCTTGCCCGGCGAGGCGCGGCAATACCTGGACAATGCCCGGCAATGCGCGGCCGCCATGGACAGCATGTTCTCGGTGCTGCTGGACATGTCCAAGCTCGACGCCGGGGCTATTCAGCCCGTGGTGACATCCTTCCCTGTCGCCGGCATCCTGGACCGGATCCGGGTCGAATTCGCGCCGGCGGCCGAGGAAAAGGGCCTTTCCCTACGGGTGCTGAACTCCGATGGGATCATCCAGACCGACCGTGCCCTGGCCGAGCAGATCATCCGCAACCTGGTGGCTAACGCAGTGCGTTACACCGAGCGGGGCGGCATCCTGGTGGGCTGCCGCCGGCGCGGAGAGCGGCTGCAGATCGTGGTGGTCGACACCGGCATCGGCATCCCGGCGGAACAACAGGCGGCGGTGTTCGAGGAATATGTCCAGCTCGGCAATCCCGAACGGGACCGCAACAAGGGCCTGGGCCTGGGCCTGGCCATCGTCAAGCGCCTGGCGCGGCTGCTGGATGCGTCCCTGGTCGCGAAATCGACCTTCGGCCGGGGCTCGATGTTTGCGGTGGAATTCGTCCGCCGGAATACTGCCGACGACCTGCACGACAACACCGGCAGCCCGCAGCTAGGCAGCCTAGAGAACTGCCTGATCGCGGTGATCGAAGACGAGGCCATGATCCGGGACGCCCTCAAGACTGTGCTAGAACAATGGGGCTGCGCCGTGGCGGTGGCCGGCAGCGGCGACGAAGCGGTGGCGGCCCTGGCCATGGGAATCCGCATCCCGGACGCCATCATCTGCGACTATCGCCTGCGGGGCGAGGAAACCGGCCTGGATGCCATCGAGAAGCTGCGCGCCGAGTTCTGCACCGACATCCCCGCCCTGCTGGTGACCGGGGACACGGCGCCGGGGCGGATGCGGGAAATCCGGGCCAGCGGGCTGCCCATGCTGCACAAGCCCGTGCAGCCGGACGCCCTGCAGGCCGCCCTGCTGCGGGCCTGCAACCAGTCCCGGAAAATGGCCGAAACGGCCTAGCCGGCCTGACGAACGCCCGTTCAGGCCTCGCCCATCGTCCCCAGGCCCGGCAGCGTGTCCAGCCCCAGGCTGCGGGCGATGAGCACCGCCTGGGTGCGGCTCAGCACCCCCAAGGCACGCAGAATGGCGGTCATGTGCATCTTGACCGTGGCATCGGACAAGTCGAGCTTGCGCCCGATTTCCTTGTTGGAAAGCCCCTCGCAGAGCAGGCAGAGGATCTCATGCTGGCGCCGGGTGAGATCTTTGGGAACGTCCCGCCCGCCAACCGCCACCAGCTTGCGCAGGGCGTCGCTCAATTCGTTGGCCGACGCCGCCTTGGAAACATAGGCATTGGCGCCGGCCGCCAGGGCCGCCTCGATCCCCGCGGCGTCTTCCGTGCCCGATACCACCAGCAAGGGAACATCCGGCCTGGCCTGGCGCACGGCGGCCACCGCGGCGGCGCTCCTGAGGGGGCCGGGCAGGCCCAGATCCATCACCACCAGCCGGATTTCCGACTCCCGGTCCAGGATTTCCAGGCCCTCTTCTGCGGTACTGGCCAGGCATAGCTCGACATCGAGCACCGGGCGGATCAGGTGCACCAGGGCGTTGCGGAACAGGGGGTGGTCTTCGATGACGAGGGCAAGAGCCATGGGCGGCGATCAATCAGCAATTCGAGGTATCGTTTCCGGCCCCGTGACGGTCCGGTTTTCCTGGTCTCATACGTAGGCCGGACGCCCCGTATTCCAGGAGGATCGAATTATGCAACGTGTCTATTCCTCGCTAGAAGTGAATTTCTTCACGAATGGCGTCCGGCCACCCCTCCGGGGCCGATACCGCGACTTCTTTGCTAAGCTAGCGGGCTCACGCGGGCCGCTGGAGCCTGCAGACCCAATTTTCGGAGTGGCACCCATGGCCTCTTTGCAGGACCAGTTTTTGAAAGCCGGGCTCGTCGACAAGAAGAAAGTCAAACAGGTCAGCCAGGAAAAGAGCAAGCAGAAGAAGGATGAGCGCAAGACCGGCGTACAGGCTGTCGATGAAGTCCGCCTGGCGGCCCAGGAAACCCAACGCAAGAATGCGGAGCGGGCCCGGGAACTCAATGCCCAGCGCGACGCCGCCGCCAAGCAGAAGGCCATCATGGCGCAAATCGTCCAGATGGTTCAGCAGAGCCGCCAGAGCAAGGGCGGCGGCGATATCGCCTACAACTTCACCCACGGCAACAAGATCAAGCGCCTGCTTGTGTCGGCTTCCGTCCAGGCGGACCTGATCGCCGGGCGCCTGGTGATCGTCTGCCTGGGAGAATCCGTCGAACTGGTGCCCAAGGTCGTCGCCGACAAGATCGCCGAGCGGGATGCGTCACTGGTGGTGCGGGTGAACAAGACCAGTACTGAGCCGGATGCCGACGATCCCTATGCGGATTACAAGATTCCCGACGACCTGATGTGGTAATTCGGCCTCTGCGGCCGCTGCCCCCGGATCATCGGTCGGGCTTCCATCGATCACCTCCGGCGTGATCAGAATGCAGTCATGGATAAATTGATGCAGTTGTGGCACCTGTGGGGCGGCTGGGTCGTCGCCCTGGTTCTTTTTGGCATTTCGCTGGGCTTCCTGCTGCGCTTCGTCTGGCCCGCCCTCGGCCTGCAAAGGGAACTGGGCGCCGCCATCCGGGGTCTGGCGGCCCTGCAGCCGCCGGCCGATCCGGAAAAAATCTCCCGGGAGGTCATGGCCCTCCCCCGGCTTGCCTCCCTCTGGCGGGAATACACCCACACCCTGCACGGCGTCGCCGACCCGCGCAATCCCAAGACCATCGTCGCCTGGCGCGCCACGACCCTGGCCGAGGATTTCTTCACCGAGCGGGCGCTGGTCGATTCGCCCCTCAAGACGGAGTTTTACAAGCATCTGCCCGGCATCCTCACCGGCATCGGGATCATCGGCACCTTCACCGGCCTGATCTCCGGCCTGAACCAGTTCGAGGTTTCCAGCAATACCGAGGCGGTGCGCCTCGGCCTGCGCGCCCTGATCCAGGGCGTCGGGCAGGCTTTCGAGGTCTCGGCGGCCGCCATCGGTCTGGCCATGCTGATCACCTGGACCGAAAAGTCCATCGTCACCCGCTGCTACCGGCAGGTCGAGAAGCTGACCCAACTGATCGACAGCCTGTTCGAGGCCGGGGTGGAAGAGGAATACCTGGCCCGCCTCGTGCGGGCCTCGGAGGCCTCGGCCGTCCAGGCCAGCCGGCTCCAGCAGGCCATCGTGGGCGAATTGCGCCAGAGCATGGAAGCCGTCCTGCAGCAGCAGCAAGCGGCGGCCCTGCGGCAACAGGAGGCCCTCGCCGCCAAGGTGGCGGAAGCCGTCGCCACCACCGTCGGCGCCGCCTTGCAGGCTCCCCTCGGGCGCATGGCCGCGGCCCTGGAGCGCCTGGGCGGCGACCAGAAGGAAGCGGTCGGAGGCGCCCTGGAAAAGGCCCTGGACCGGTTCAATGCCCGCCTGGACGCCACCTTCGGCCAGCGCCAGGGGGATCTCCAGGAGATGCTGCGCCGGACCGCCGACTCCCTCGGCACGGTCGTCGCCGAACTCGGCAAGGTATCGGGCCGGCTGGAGCAAGCCGGTCGCAGTACCGTCGAAGTGGCCGCCGGCCGCCTGGACCAGGCGGGCCGCGGCGTGGGCGACGCCGCCGAAGCCTTTGCCCTGACCAGCACGGATATCGCCGCGGCGGCGGCCGCCATGTCCCAGGCGGCCAAGGCCGTGGGGCAATCCCTGGCCGGGCAGCACCAGGCGGTCGCCGACATGACCCGGATGGTGGCCGACCTGCGTGACACGGTGGCCCTGGCGCGCCGGGAGGCCAACCTGACGGGCAATCTCGTGGCCCGCATGGAAGGCGCCGCCACGACCCTGGGCCGGGCCGGGAAAGAGGCCGACACCTATCTCCAGGGCGTGACCCAGGTGCTGGACCAGGCCCATGCCGCCTTCGCCGACAATGTGGAGCGCACCCTGGCTAAGGGCAATGGGCAGTTCCAGCACCATGTGGCCGCGGCCGTCGAAGCGTTGCAGGGGGCCATCGAGGAGCTTGCCGACGCCCTCGCCCAGGAACCGGCCCGGCGATGAGCCTGCGCCGCTCCCGCCAGGGCCGCGGGCACAAGGACGAGGCCGAGAAGCCCTTCTGGATCTCTTTCTCGGATTTGATGACGGCCCTGATGGTGCTCTTCCTGGTGGCGCTGACGGTGGCGCTCCTGGCCGTGACCCACGACATCTCGGAGAGCGAGCGCCAGAAGAGCGAGCGGAGCCAGGAGATCGCCGCTTTGCTCAGCCGCTTGGAGTCTTCCGTCCGTGCCTTCCCCGGCCTTGAGCTGCGGTGCAGAGTCATCGATTTCGGCGAGCGGGCACGCTTCGACACCAACAGCCATCGCCTGAGCGAAAGCCAGGCCCGGCTGCTGCGTTCCTTCGTCCCGGAGGTGCTCAAGCTGGCCCGGGAACCGGCTTCCGAGAAATGGCTGAAGCGCATCGTCGTGGAGGGCTTTGCCGATGCCCGGGGCGGCTACCTGCATAACCTCGATCTCAGCCTGCGGCGGTCCGAGCGGGTGCTGTGCGCCCTGCTGATCCCCGCCAGCGGCCCCGATGCCCTGTCCGACGAAGAGCAGCGCCAGGTCCGGGCCCTCTTCCGGGTCACCGGCGCGTCGTTCAATGCCTTGAAGAGCAGCCCGGAAGAAAGCCGGCGCATCGAGTTGCGCCTGGAATTCCGCGACGCCGATGAATCCCGGCCGCAGCCGCCACCCGGAACGGAGGATGCCGACCTGCGCTGCCCCCTGGATCGCCCATGAGCGAATTGGATCGACTCCACCGCCTGCTGCTGCGGCACCGCAACCTCGACGGCCTCGCACAAGGCTCCCCCGAGGCGCTGGATCGGCTGGCCGCCGCCTCCCGGGCCCTTTCTCCGCCCCGGGGACACCTCTCTCCATCCCGGGTTGCCAAAGGCGTCATGTCCTTTCGCATCGCCCAGCGGAATACGGCCTACCCGGAACTGAAATACGCCTGCTACGGCCTCGCCCGCCCCGTGGATTGGGAAGGCCGCATCCTGCTGGCGGAGATGCCGCTCCTGACGGAACTCCTGTCCGCCGTCGCCGCCCTGGGCGCCCAGCCCCGCCATTTCTCCCAATGCTATCGCGGCCTATTGACCGCCTGGCTCGGCGTCATGCAAAGGGAAGTCGGATCGGAAGACGATGACTATTTGGCCCCAGGCACGGCCAAACTGAAACGCTTTCTCCTGGACCACCGCGGGAACCTCGCCCGCCTCCCCCGCAAGCCCGGCTGGGCCGCCCTGGTGCTGGATTCGGGCCTGGAGAAGCTTGCCGAATTGAGCAGCGCCCTCCAGCCCCGCCCTACTTCCCGTCCTTCAACAACGCCTTGAGGTTGGAAAAGGGCGAATGGGTGGCCGCCTTGACCCGGTTGCTCGTATCCGTATTGCCCTGGGCGGCCTCGATCTGCTTCTGGTGCTCGTTATCGTGGCAATAGAGGCACAGCAACTCCCAGTTGCTGCCGTCCGGGGGATTGTTGTCGTGGTTGTGGTCCCGGTGATGCACCGTCAGCTCCCGCAGGTTGCTGTGGGTGAATTCCCGGGCACAGCGGCCGCAAATCCAGGGGTAGATTTTCAGGGCCCGCTCCCGGTAACCCTTTTCCCGCTCGTCGCGGGCCTTCCGGGCATCCAGGACGATCTGGTCAAGACGATTGCTCATGAACCGCTCCTCAAAAGGCCATTATCCCGCCCCTAGGCTGCGCTTTCCAGGGCCAGCCAGCGGCCTTCCCGCCGGGTGAAGAGCTGCGGGCTGATCAGGTGGCCGCCTCCCTGGCTGACCCGCTCGGCCACCCCCTTGAGAATCTCGATGCCCTGGGCCGACTGGCCGTCGCAGAAGGAACAGACATCCCGGGAAGGCATCGCCACCACCGGCGCGGTGGGCAGGTATTTCTTCAGGGCGCCCTCCCAGAGCTGGTCGAGGAGCACCAGGCTCGCCTCGAAATGGCCGTCCAGGATGAGGCCGAACGCGGACTGCTGGAGGGGCTGCAACTTCAGCTTGCGCTGGCCGCCGGTGAGCAGCCCGGCCAGGTTCTCCAGGCCGATGCGGTGCAGTTCCTGGACGGAAATGCCGGCCTCCCGCAGGTGGCCTTGGGTCACGTAGGTGAATCCTTCGCCTTCGTCGATGAAGTAGACCACCCCGAAGGCGCCCTTCGATGCCACGAAGATGGGCTGGTCATCGTCCGGAATTTCCACGCCCGCCCCGGTGATCCGGGCCTGAAGCTGCGTCCCCTCCGGCAGATCGGGCAGGCCGGCCATCTTCACGTGGGCGACGGCCCGCAGGACACGATCCCGGACATTGCCCTGGGCGGCGGGCTGCGGCGTAGGCGGCGCCTCGGCACGGGCCGCCGGCCGGGGTTGGGCGCTCTCCGGAGTACGGCTGCGGGTAGCGGCTGACGGTCGCTCGTCCTCCGGCGGCGCGGCAGGCTCGCTGTCGCCCTTCATCGCCTGGTTGGCCTTGAGCAGGAAGAAGCCAATCGGCACGATATTCCAGCCCGGCATGAGGACGAAGAGGATCCCGATCCACTTCAACACCACGCTGCCGCCCAGGGCTTCGCTGACCTTGGTGATCCCCACGGCGCCCCCCAGGAAGGCGACCACCCAGCAGATGATCCCGAAGCCCGCCCCTTTGCCGATGAGCAGCAGGGGCATTGACAGGATCGCCCCGGCCAGCGCCGCCCACAGCAGGTTGCGCCCCTGCCGCAACTGCTCGATATCGAAGTCGTCGTCATGGATTCCAGCCATTGCTCTCCCCTTCCCTCATTGATCGGTTGGCAGTCTCTCAGCCATTCCCCAACTGCTGCTTCGCATACCCGGCCCCCGGCCCGTTGGGCGCCAGTTCCAGGTAGGTCCCGTAGGCCTTCTTGGCCTTCTCCCCGTCCCCGGATTTGGCGTAGGCATCCCCCAGGTTGAGGTAGGCGATGGCCCGGGAGGGGTCCATGCGGACGGCGTTCTCGAACCAGCGGGCGGCTTCCTTGAACTTGTCCTGCCGGTAATAGACGAAGCCCAGGTTGTTGGCGGCCAGGGCGAAGTCGGGGCGCAGCTTCAAGGCCTCGGTGAATTGGCCTTCGGCCTCGGCATAGCGCTTTTCCCGGTAGAGCTGCAGGCCCCGGTCGTTGGCCCGCTGGGCCAGCTGCCGCTGGGAGCTAGGCACGGCGGCGGGCGGGGTGATCTTCTGCTCCTTACCCTGGAGGTCCTTCACCACCACGCTCGCCGGAGCGGCGGCCGGGGCCGGCTTGTCACCGGTGGCGGGGGCGGCAGGAGCCGGGCGGCCGGCGTCCAGCTTGGTGTTAAGGGCGATGGTCTCGGCCGGCAGCTGGCTGGTCTGGGCGCTCAGGAATTCGGCTTCCGCCGGCAGTTCGAAAATGAAGTCGCCGCCCTCCGACCCAGGCAGGCTGCCGAAGGCCGGGGTCTGCTGGGACACCGCCGCCACCGCCGGGGCCACGTAGGCGGCCAGTTCAGTGGCGGTGATGAGGCCGTCGCCGTTCAGGTCCGCCTTGCCGTTCATGCCCTGGAGGAGCGCCCAGGTGAAGACGGAATGGCCGTTGGGGCCGCCGTCCGCCACCAGCTGGTCGGCGCCGCCGGCGGTGAGCATCTGGCGGCCGACCCGCTTGGCGTTGTCCCTCAGGAAGTTGTTGGGCCCGGCCCCCCGGGTCAGCCCCAGGCCGCTGTAGCAGGCGTCCATGACGAACAGGGCATGCTTCGCGGTGACGCTCTCGGCGATGTTCTGGAGTTCGGTCATGGGAATGGCGTCGCTGGCGAACTGGTTGGGGTCCGAGTCCGCCGGGATGATGTAGCCCAGGTCCCGGCCGGAGCTGAGCTGGCGGGTGGCGCCGTGGCCGGCGAAGAAGACGAAGAGCCGGTCGTTCTTCTTCATGCCGCTGTGGGTGAGCTTGTCGTGGAAGGCGGAGAGGATGCCGTTGCGGCTGGCGTCGCCGTTTTCCAGGGTGATGACCCGCTCGGCGGCAAAGCCGAATTTCTGGATCAGGTTTTCCCGCACGGCCCGGGCGTCCCGCACCGCGTACTGGAGCTTGGGCCACTTGGCGTAATTGTCGATACCGATGACGATGGCCCAGGAATCGTTGTAGCCCCCGGCCGACGCGGCGGTGGGCGCCACCGGCACGGAAGCGCCCTTGGCGATGGTGAAGCCGTTGCCGTCCCAGCCGGCGAACTGGTAGCCCTCCGCCACCAACCGGTCCAGGATGGTGGGCAGAGCCTTGACGGTGCGCTCGTGGATGTCGTGGAAGAGGATGATGCCCCGCCCTTCCGTGCCCACGGTGCGCAGCACCCGGTCGGCGATGGAGCTGGGCACCGGGTCGGCCCAGTCGAGGGAGTCGATGTTCCACATGACCGAGCTCAGGTGGGCGCCCTCCAGAACCTGCAGTCCCTCGGCGTTGCGGGCCCCGTAGGGGAAGCGGAAGAGCTGGGAGCGGCGGGCGTCCACGGCCTTCAAGAGTTCGTCGGTGCCGAGGATTTCGGCCTTCAGGGCATCGCCGCTGCGCTTGGAGAGCTGGGCGTGGGTGAGGCTGTGGTTGGCGAGGACGTAGCCCTCGGCCAGGAGCTTGCGGCTCACCTGGGCCCCGCGTGAGAGCTTGGGCTTGCCGTCGTCGCCGATGGCCCCCAGGTTGCTCCCCACCTGGAAGAAGATGGCCGGGGCGCCGTATTGCTTGAGGATGGCGGCGATCTCGGCGGTATAGGTGCCGTGGGGGCCGTCGTCGAAGGTGAGCGCCAGGGTCTTGGGGGGCAGGTTGTGGCCGAAGACCTCGTCATCCCGGTCCTTGAGCTTCTCGGCCTTGGGGGGATAGGGCATCACCACCCCGTAGTCCTTGAGGATCTGCTCCCGGGTGTAGCGCTTCTTGAGGCTGGCCAGGTAATCCTCCCAGCGCTCCCGCTTCAGCTCGATGGCCCGGGTCTCGAAACGGCCGAAGACCTGGCGGATTTCCTTGTCGTAATTGCGCTCGATCTCGGCCAGGGCGTCCAGGTCCTCGCTGACCCGCTTGTGGAGCTTGATGGCGGGCAGGGAGCCGTCCTTGGCTACCGCCGCCTGCAGGCAACGCAGCAGTTCCCGGAAGGCGAGGCGGTCGGCGTCGTAGAGGTCGCCGTTGCTCTCCACGTAATCCAGCAGGGTACCGAAGACCTCGAAGCGGCTGGCCGCCGTGGAGGCGGCCAGGGTCTCGAAATGTCCTTCCAGGTCCACGATGCGCTGGCGGTTCTCGTGGAAGAGTTCCTGGCCCACCCGGTTGGCAACTTCCCGGTCGGCGGGGCTCAGGGTCTTTTCATCGGCGAAAAGGACGATGATCTTGCGGTAGTCGGCCAGGATGTCCTGGAGGCCCGCCATGAGCTTGGGCAGAACGGCCTCTTCCGGCCTGGGGACCGGCGCCTCGGCCACGGGAGCCGGCGGCGCCTCCCGCAAACCCAGGGCGACGCCCCCCGCCACTGCCACCCCGGCGGCCAGCGCCGCCACCATCAGCTTCCTGTTCATCCCCATGTTCGTGCTGCCCCTGAATTATTTGGGCAGCATTGTGCCGGGCCGCCGGCCAGCCGGCAAACCCGGATGCATAGGACAGGCGATTAATTCCTAGTGGCTCGTCCCTTCCGACCGGGTGAGCTTGTTGAACAGGTTGTACTTCCCCACCGGCTTGTCCATGGGGATGCGCTTCACTTCCTTCAAGGTGGCAGCATCGAAGACGATGATGGCACCGCCGTCGGCCTTGCGTTCCCACAGGCTCGCCAGGGCATAGCGGCCGTCCCGGGTGAATTCCACGTGGGCCAGGGTCTTGCCCGGATCGGGGCGGAGTTGGGCCACCACCTCCAGGCTGTCCTTGTCGATCACCTGCAGGGTGTCCCGGTGCTCCCGGCTCATCATGGAGTCGGTCCAGGCGTAGCGGCTCTTCTCGTGGCTGCGCATGAAGAAGCCCGGCCCCAGGGTCTTGATGTCCTTGACGGTCTTCCAGTTGCCGGTGTCGATGATGCTCACCACCCCGGCGTTGAGGTTGGGGGTGGCCATCACCGTCCGCCCCTGCCACAGCCAGGTGATCCCCGAGCCCAGGTGGGGCATGCCGGGGAGGTCGAGGTCGGCGATCTTGCGCCGCACGTCCAGGTTTACCACCTGGCCCCGCATCCCGCCCTGGCCTTCGCCCCGGGAGGCGCCCATGAGCTGGTCGTATTTCTGGTTGAAGAAGAAGTCGTCCAGGTAGTCTTCCAGGGGAATGCGCCGGGCGTTGAGGAAGCCGGGCTTGGCGATGCCCTCCCCCATCTTGTAGTCATGGACGTAGCCGTCGTAGATGGGCTCCGCCTTGGGGTCGTAGCTGATTTCCCAGGCTTCCTTCACGTCCTTCAGGGCGGCGACGAAGCTGTGGCGGGGACCGGTGTCGTAGATGGCGGACACCCGGGAGGTCTTGCCGGCCAGGTCGGCGGCGGGCAGGACCTTCACCGGCTTGAGGTCGGCGTCCAGGATCACGATGTTGTGGGGCAAGTAGTTGGCCACCGCCACGAACTTGCCGTCGCTGGAGACCGCCGCGTTGCGGGCGTTGATGCCGGCCCGCACCTCGGCCACCGGGGTGAGGTTCCACAGGTCGTACTTGGTGATCCAGCCGTCCCGGGAGGCGAAATAGACGAAGCGCCCATCCGGCGAGAACTTGGGCCCGCCGTGGAGCGCAAAGCGGGAGGCGAAGCGGTGGATGGGCTCCAGCTTGTCCCCGTCCAGGATGGAGACATGGTGATCGCCGCTCTCCACCACCACGAAGAGGTTCATGGGGTCGGCGTCGAAGCTGGGCTTGGCGGGCAGTTTGCCGGCATCGGCGTACTCCACCCGGGAGGCGGTGATTTCCTTCTCGCCCCAGGTGGGCAGGGGCGTCACCGGGGTATAGACCAGGGCCGCCAGGGCCTTGATCTCCTCGGCGGAGAGCTTGCCGCCGAAGGCCGGCATCTGGGTGGCGGGACGGCCTTCCCGGATGGCCTTTTCGGCTTCCGCCGGGCGCAGGCGGCCCAGGTTCTCGGGCAAGAGGGCGGGCCCCACCCGCCCCAGGCGGTCGGGACCGTGGCAGGCGGCGCAATGCTGCTGGAAGAGGGCGTCGGCCGGCTCGGCGGCGGATGCCGTGCCCGCCAGGGCCGCCAAGCTTGCAGCGGCGAGGGTGATCAGGGATTTCAGCTTCATGCCACCTCCTCGTCGGCCAGGTAGCAGCCCGGGTCTTCGGCCCAGGCGTCGCCGGTCATCTGCTGGGCGCGGACCCGGGTGTTGCCGTTGCAGACGCCGAGGTAGCGGCAGCTGCCGCAGCGCCCGCCCACCGCCCGGGGATGCTGCTTCAAGCCGGCCAGGAGGGGGTCGGAAACATCGCTCCAGATGTCCCCAAATGCGCGCTCCTTGACGTTGCCCAGGGTGTGGTGCCACCACATGGTGTCGGGATGGACGTTCCCCAGGTTGTCGATATTGGCCACATTGACGCCGGAAGCGTTGCCCCCCCACTGCCGCAGCTTGGCTTCCACATGATCGGCTGCCTCCGGGAAGCGGCGGCGCACCCAGTGCAGGAAATAGACGCCGTCCGCATCGTTGTTGCCGCTGGTGAATTCCTTCTGGAGGCCCCGCTGCCGGTAGTCCAGGCAGGTGTCAAAGAGGAGGTCCATGGCCTGGCGGGTGAGCTGGTGGCGGGCGTCGTCCTTGCGGTTCTTGTTGCCCCGGCCGGCGTAGTTGAGGTGGGAGAAGTAGAAGCGGTCGATGCCCTCCTCTTCCACCAGCCGCAGCAGGGCGGGCAGGTCCTGGGCGTTGTCCTGGGTCATGGTGTAGCGCACGCCGATCTTTAGCCCCTTGTCCCGGCACAGGCGGATGCCGTGCAGGGATTTGTCGAAGGCCCCTTCCAGGCGGCGGAATTTGTCGTGGGTCGCACCTATGCCGTCCAGGGAAACCCCCACGTAGTCGAAATCGCAGTCGGCAATGGCGCCGATATTGGATTCGTCGATCAGGGTGCCGTTGGAGGACAGCGCCACGTAGAAGCCCATGGCCTTGGCCCGCTTGGCAATGTCGAAGATATCCGGCCGCAGCAGGGGCTCGCCGCCGGAGAGGATGAGCACCGGCACCCGGAAGGCCTTGAGGTCGTCCATGACGGTGAACACCTGGGCCGTCTCCAGTTCCCCCGGGAAGCGGGTGTCGGCGGAAATGGAATAGCAATGCTTGCAGGTGAGATTGCAGCGCCGGATGAGGTTCCAGATGACCACCGGCCCCGGCGGGTTGCGGCGCGGGCCGGCCGGGGTGGGATGGTCGATTTCGGCGATGAACTGGCTGATTCGGAACATGGATGCCCCCCTTGATTCACTGGCGCCATGGTGCGCCGGCGGAGGCCGCCAATCTTTAACCCGAATCAAGCATTGGCGGGCTACCCCAGCCTCAACCCCGTCTTCTTGAGGATGCGGGTGGAGAAGAGCACGTCGCTACCCCGGCAGGCGTCTCCCAGGAGGGCGCGGATGACTTCCACCTTGGCCAGCACCTCCTCCCGGCTACTCCCATGGACCATGGCGAACAGGTTGTAGGGCCATCCTGGCAGGCGGCGGGGGCGGCGGTAGCAGTGGGTGACGAAATCCAGGCCGCCGACCCGCTCGCCCAATTGGTCGATGCGTGCTTCGTCCACGTCCCAGACGCTCATGCCATTGGCGGTGTAGCCGATGGCGTAGTGGTTGGGCACGGCGCCGATGCGGCGGATCACGCCGTCGTCCAGCATGCGCTGGAGGCGCGCCACCACCTCGCCGGCGGGAATGCCGACTTCCCGGCCGAGAACCTCGTAGGGCTCCGGCACCATGGGCAACCCCGCCTGGGTGGCGCGGACCAGGGCGCGGTCGAGTTCGTCCATCATGGCCGGGCCTCCAGCTTCATTTCCACGAAATACTCCCGCTCCTTGGGAAAGGCATAGACCGGCAGCCCGGTGGCGGCCTCGATGGCGGCAATGGCCTCGTCGATTCCCGCCGGGGTTTCGGTGGCCAGGACGAACCACATGTTGAAATCATGCTCCCGGCGGTAGTTGTGGGCCACCGCCGGCAGGGAATTCACCGCCGCCAGCACCCGCTCCCAGTCGGCCTCCGGCACCGCCATGGCAGCCAGGACGAAGGCGCCGCCCATGCGCTCCACCTGGAACATGGGTCCGAAGCGGGTCAGCACACGGCGCTCCAGCAGGGATTGAAGCCGGGCGATCAGCTCGCCCTCCTCCAGCCCCAGGTTTTCGGCCGCCGCCGCGTAGGGCCGCTCGCAGAGGGGAAAGCCCCCCTGGAGGCCGTCGATGATGCGGCGGTCGATGTCGTCCAGCTCAGGCATAGCGGGCTCCGGTCTGCTTGAAGCGGGTGCGTGAGAAGAGGGTTTCGTGGGCATAGGAGGTGAGCTCCAGGCGCTGGCGCAGGCGGGCGATGGTGTTCAGCACCTCTGCCCGCTCCCGGCCGTGGATCATGCAGAAGAGGTTGTAGGGCCAGTCGGGCAGCACCCGGGGCCGGCGATAGCACAGGGTCACAGCGGGCTCCTCCGCCAGGGCGCGGCCGATGGCAACCACCTCGGCGTCGGGAATGTCGTGGACCACCATGGCATTGGCCGAATAGCCCAGCTCCCGGTGCCGCACAACCACCCCGAAGCGCTTGATGGCGCCCTCCTCCAGCCACTGGCGGATGCGCCCCATGACCTCGCCTTCGGAGGCGCCGATGCGCTCGGCGATGAGGGCGAAAGGACGGATGAAGAGCGGCAGCCCCTCCTGGAGCACGGCCACCAGCCGACGCTCCGCCTCCCCCACCGGTTCCGGCGGAGCCACGGACAGGGGGTTGGCCCGGCGCTCGGCCTGCTTGCCATCCAGGGGGAAGCCCAGGTCGATGTGGAATTCCTCCAGGAGCGGCAGGGGGAGAAGCGGATACCCCGCCGCCTTCTCGATGGCCCCCAGGACTGATTGGAGGCGCCCGGGGCTGGCGGCGGTGACGACGAACCACAGGTTGTAGCGGTGCTCCCGCTCGTAGTTGTGATTGACCTCGGGGAAGCGGTTAACTGCCTCGGCCACGGCAGCCAGCTTCTCCGGCGGGACCGCCATGGCGGCCAGGGTGGAGGCGCCGAAGCGCTTGGGGGAGAAGACGGCCCCTACCCGGGAAATCTTCCCTTCCCGGCGTAGCGACTCCAGCATGCCGAGCACCGTGCGCTCCGCCACCCCCAGCCGGGCGGCCAGTTCGGCGAAGGGCGCCGGGCAGAGGGGGAAGTTCCGCTGGAAGTCGTTGAGGAGGCGGAATTCTAGGGTCTGGTCCATCAGAATCCGATGCGCTGGGCGCGGCTGGTGAAGAAAATGCCCGAGGGGGCCTGGGCGGCGATCTCGCCCACCTTGGCGAAGGTGGCGGTGTCGTAGATCAGCACCTTGTCGTCGTCCCGGGCGGAGAGCCAGACCTGCTCGCCCCGGGGGGTGAATTCCAGGTGCAGGATGCCCTTGCCCGGATCGAAGCGGTGTGTGACCTGGCCGGTCAGGGTGTCGATGACGTCGATGCGGCCGTTGTCCGGGAAGGCGAAATTGACCCACACCTGGCGCCCGTCGGGCCGGGCCATGACGAACACCGGCTGGCCCCGCACCGGGATGCGGCCGCTTTCCTTCCAGGTGGCGGCATCCACCACCAGCACCTCGTGGCGGCCCACCGCCGGCAGGTAGGCCTTGCCGCCGGCCACGGACCAGCCCCGCAGGTGGGGCATCTTGAACACCGGCAGCTTTTCCTGGCCGCGGCCGTAGTTTTCCAGGACCTTGCGGCTGCCCTTCTCCGGCTGCCAGAGGTCGATCAGGGCGATGCCATCCTCGCCGAAGAGGCCGGCCAGGAAGTGGCGGCCGTCCGGGGTGATGAGGCCGTCGTAGGGCTGGCTGCCGGCCGGGAAGCGTTGCGTCACCGGGTGGCGGGGATCGGTGAAGTCGCTCACCCAGATTTCGCCGCCGTCGAAGAGGGCGTAGGCGAACTTGTTGCCCGGGGCGTCGGCCAGGCCCACCACCTTGGAGAACTTGCCCGGCGCGTATTCGGCCGGGACTTCGGAGAGCAGCTCCAGGGTCTCGGCGTCGAAGGCCTTGATGCCGCCTGGGGTGTAGTTCTGGGCCACGACGATGCGCCCGTCCTGGGAGATGGAGCCGCCGATGGCGTTGCCCGACTGGATGACCCGCTTGACGATGCGCGCTTCCAGCAGATCCACCTTGGTCAGCCCGCCGTCCCGGCCGAAGACATAGGCGTAGCGGCCGTCCCGGGAATAGACGACGGAGGCGTGGGAGAGGTCGCCCAGACCGGGGATGCGGGCGTAGGGCTGGCGGGTGGTGGTATTGACGAGCGTCACCTGGCCCGTGGCCCGCTCGATGACGAGGCCCAGGTCGCCGGTGCCCCGCAACTGGGGCGCGGCGCAGCCGGCCAGGAGGCCGATCAGCAGGACGAGAAGGAAGCGTTTCATTGCGGGAACCCCACGAGCAGTTGTTGGACGATCCAGTCCGCCTCGGCTTCGGTCAGGAACTGTTTCCAGGGGGGCATGGGCGTGCCCGGGCGACCGCCCAGGATGGTGGCGGCGAGGCCCTCGACGGGCTTGTCCTTGAGGGCCGCCGGGGTGAGGGCCGGCCCCAGGCCGCCCAGGAGGATCATGCCGTGGCAGGAGCCGCAGTCCTGGCGGACCAGGTGCACCAGTTCCTTCTGCCGGCCGGCGTCGGGTGCCGCCGTTGCCGTTACCGCCAGCGCCGCCAGCAGCCATGCCGCGCTTCGGATCGTTTTCGCCTTGACCACCGGGGGCCTCCGCTGAAAATAGGTCATGGTCAAAATGATATGGGGGCCGAAGCCCCCATATCTTTACCAAGGATCAAGAATTCCGACGATCAATACACGTCGTGCTGGGTGTTGAAGACGTTGAACTTGCCGGTCGGGGTGATCAGGCGCGGGTCCTTGATCACCTTCTTCAGCTGGAGGGTCTTGTCATCGACAACCACGATGGCGGATTCCTTGTTCTTGGCGCTCCACACCGAGAACCAGACCTCGTCGCCAGCCTTGTTGTACTCGGGCTGGACCACGCGGCGGGCGCCATCATCCTTGATGCCGGACCAATCGCCCACCGGCAGCACCTTGTAGCCGGCCTGCAGGTTCTTGATGTCATAGACGGCGATGGACTGGTTGATCTTGGCGTCCGGATGGAGGGGGTTGTCCACGTACAGGTGGGTGGACTTCGGATGGGTCTTGATGAACAGCGATCCCCCGCCCTGGCTCTTCAGAGTTTCCACCTTCTTCCAGGCGTACTGCTTGTGCTTGACCGGATCGGTGCCGATGACGGCGATTTCCTCGTCACCCAAGTCGCCGGTCACCCACACCGGGCCGTACTTGGGATGGTCGAAGTTGGCGCCGCGGCCCGGGTGCGGAATCTTGCCCACATCCACCATGCCGGCCAGCTTGGCGTCCTTGGCGTCGATGACGGCGATCTTGTTGGACTGGTTGGCGGCCACCAGGAAGTAGCGCTTGGTGCTGTCCCAGCCGCCGTCGTGCAGGAAGCGGGCGGAGCCGATTTCGGTGGTCTTCAAGGCGTTGAGGTCCGAGTAGTCCACCATCATGGTCTTGCCGGTTTCCTTCACGTTCACCAGGAATTCGGGCTTGAAGTGGGAGGCGACGATGGACGCCACCCGCGGCTCGGGGTGGTAGTCCTGGGTATCCACGGTGTTGCCCCGGGTGGAGACGATCTTCAGGGGCTCCAGGGTGTCGCCCTTCATGATCACGTACTGGGGCGGCCAGTAGGAGCCGGCGATGGCGTACTTGTCCTCGAAGCCCTTGTACTTGGAGGTATCCACCGAGCGGGCTTCCAGGCCGACGCGGATTTCGGCCACGTTGTCCGGCTTTTCCATCCACAGGTCGATCATGTTGATCTTGGCGTCCCGGCCGATCACGAACAGGTAGCGGCCGGAGGCGGACAGGCGGGAGATGTGGACCGCGTAGCCCGTCTTGACGATGTTGATGATCTCCTTGGTATCGCCGTCGATGAGGGCGACGGTGCCGTCATCCCGCAGGGTGACCGAGAAGATGTTGTCGATGTTGTACTTGTTCATCTTCTTCGTCGGACGTTTCTCCGGCGGGACGATGACTTTCCAGGTGTTCTTCATGTCGGCCATGCCGAACTCAGGCGGCTGGGGAGGCGTCTGCTGGACGTAGCGGGCCATCAGGTCCACCTGGTCGTCGGTCAGCTCGCCGGAGGTGCCCCAGTTGGGCATGCCGGCGGGGGAGCCGTACTTGATGAAGGTCTTCAGGTATTCGGTGCCGGTGGCCAGGGTCTTGTCCGGAGTCAGGGGCTTGCCGGTGGCGCCCTTGCGCAGAACGCCGTGGCAGCCGGCGCAGCGCTGGAAGTAGATTTCCCGGGCCTTGTCGAACTCCGCCTTGGTCATGGGCGGCGCCTTCGGATTGATGTCCTGGTACATCTCGACGTTGCCGAGGGGCGAACTGCCCGCCTCATAGGCGATCTCCGCCTTGGTGACGCCCTTGGCCGCCTCGTCGGCGAAGGCGATATTGGTGGCCAGTGCGACGGCCGAAAACACAAAAATGCTTTGCAAACCCCTCTTCATGACTCCCTCCTGTCGGATAAATGCGATCAAAACGCGTCTAAGCTCCAACGCGACGCCGGCAGGTTGAACCCCGCACCCTTCGAAATCTTTAATGGGAATCAAAATTGCCCGGCATGGGCTGGCGACATTGAAAGGAATTAGCGCGGATCAAAAAAATTCCGACCATGGCGATGCACTATTTCCTGGACGCGGGCTCTTGTCGGCCCGAATTCGCAGGGGGGAATGAAGATGAATGACGAATATCGCGCCAATCGCATGATCCTGAGAGATGAACTGGGCGGCCGCCTGCCCGGCGGCAAGGTCTGGCTGGTGGGGGCCGGCCCCGGCGACCCGGAGCTGCTCACCCTGAAGGCGGCCCGGCTGATTTCCCAAGCCGACGCCATCGTCTACGACCATCTGGTGGGCGACGGCATCGTGGACCTGGCCCGGGCCGACGCCCGCCTGGTCTATGCCGGCAAGGAAGCCTCCCGCCACACCCTGCCCCAGCACGACATTAACTACAAGCTGGTGGAACTGGCCCGTGAGGGGTTGTCCGTGGTCCGGCTCAAGGGCGGGGATCCCTTCATCTTCGGCCGGGGCGGCGAGGAGCTGGAAGTCCTGGCGGAAGAGGAGATTCCCTTCGAGGTAGTCCCCGGCATCACCGCCGCCGCCGGCTGCGCCGCCTATTCCGGCTTCCCCCTCACCCACCGGGACCACGCCCAGGCGGTGGTCTTCGTCACCGGCCACCTCCAGGACGGCAGCGTGAACCTGGACTGGCCGGCCCTGGCCCGCCCCCGGCAGACGGTGGTGTTCTATATGGGCCTCGGCGGCGCGGCGGAAATCTGCCGGCAGATGATGGCCCACGGCCTGCCCGCCGACACCCCGGCGGCGGTGGTCCGCCACGGCACCCTGCACCGGCAGCGGACGCTCCTCGCCACCCTCGCCGACCTGCCCGCCCGCATCGCCGAGGAAGGCATCAAGCCGCCGGCCCTCATCGTGGTGGGCAGCGTGGTGGCCCTCCACGACAAGCTGGACTGGTTCGAACGGGCCCGGGAGATAGCCAACCAATAGCCGACTAATCTGTTCAGGAATTCTTTGCACAGATCAACGTTTCCCGCCGCCCCACCCGCTAAGGTAGCGCCATGGACACTTCCTTAGCTCTTGCCCCCCGCGCGGCCCCCGTTGCCGACACTCCTGCCGCGCCGGGCCGCCTGCCCGGCGACCTGGCCATCTGGGTCTTCATCCTGGCGGAAATGCTGGC
The DNA here is from genome assembly GCA_050259815.1 of Actinomycetota bacterium. Classification (GTDB taxonomy): domain Bacteria; phylum Pseudomonadota; class Gammaproteobacteria; order Burkholderiales; family Rhodocyclaceae; genus JAGTRP01. Next base: position 21,546 of record JBLNBI010000065.1, read on the forward strand.
CTTCGCCGTGTTTTTCGCGGCCTACGCCTTTGCCCGGGCCCACGACCCCGCGACCTTCAATCTCTACCAGCAGACCCTGGACCGCAACGCCGGGGCCATCAACACCCTGCTCCTGGTCACCGGTTCCTGGTTCGTGGTCCTGGCCGTCAAGGCCGCCCACCGGGACGACAGCCGGCTGGCCAGCCGCCACATCGCCCTCGGCTTCCTGTGCGGGGCAGGCTTCCTGGTGATCAAGATGTTCGAATACGCCGCCAAGTTCGGCGCCGGCATCTCGTTGTCCACCAACACCTTCTACATGTTCTACATCTCGCTCACCTTCTTCCACTTCATGCACGTCATCCTGGGCATGGTCATCCTGGCCATCCTGTGGGTGAAGACCCGCCAGGGCGCCTACGGCAGCGCCGACGCCCACGGCCTGGAGAGCGGGGCCGCCTACTGGCACATGGTCGATCTCCTGTGGATCGTGCTCTTCCCCCTGGTTTATGTGATGCGATGAACGCCTTCTTCCTCAATTCCGCCAACCGGGCCTGGCTGGTCCTCCTCGTCGCCACCGGCATCACCTGGTGGCTGGGCGAGGTGGGCGCCGCCGGCACCGGGGCCATCCTCGCCATGCTGGCCATCGCCTTCGTGAAGGGCCGGCTGGTAATCCTCGACTTCATGGAACTGCGCGGTGCGCCCCTCTTGTGGCGCCTGCTCCTGGAGGGCTGGCTGATCCTGGTCGGCAGCCTCATCCTCATCGCCTACTGGATCAGTCTGAAATGACCCAACTCCCTTTCTACGAGCCCTCCGGCAACGAAATCGCCCTTTTCGAGCACGCCTTCAAGGAAAAGCTGCCCCTCCTCATCAAGGGCCCCACCGGCTGCGGCAAGACCCGCTTCGTCTCCCACATGGCTGCCCGCCTGGGCCTGCCCCTCTACACCGTGGCCTGCCACGACGACCTGACCGCCGCCGACCTGGTAGGCCGCCACCTGATTTCCGACCAGGGCACCTACTGGTGCGACGGGCCGCTCACCCGGGCCGTGCGGGAAGGGGGCATCTGCTACCTGGACGAGGTGGTGGAGGCCAGGAAGGACACCACCGTGGTCCTGCACCCGTTGGCCGACGACCGTCGCATCCTGCCCATCGACCGCACCGGCGAGACCCTGGAGGCGCCCGCCAATTTCATGCTGGTGGTTTCCTACAACCCGGGCTACCAGAACCTCCTGAAGGGCCTCAAGCCCTCCACCCGCCAGCGCTTCGTCTCCATGCGCTTCGATTTCCCGACCAGCGAGCGGGAGGAGTCCATCCTCATCGGCGAGAC
>JBLNBI010000066.1:0-2698 GCA_050259815.1 Actinomycetota bacterium
AATGCAACTCATCGACAAGGGCGAAACGCCCGATGAGGAACAAGAAAGTGAGCGAGACTTACCGCAAAGAATTTTTGGAAGCAGCCCGGCAATACCTGTTCGGGATGCTGTCGGCCGAATCCGCGGCCATCGGCATGTAAGCATGCCCGGGATGTTGGACATGGCGGCAGGGCACGAGCTTCCGATCAGCGAAACAATCGGCGTCTTCCTGGGTGTGACCGGGGTCGATTGGCTGGCTGACGGATACGCCGAACCGCTGAAGGCCGTTGCCTTCAGCCTGGTTGCCGGAACCGCCATCTTCCTGGCCCGCGAGTGGATGAAGAAGCGCCGATCCAAGGACTGAATGTTGTACCCCCCTCTCGAAATCCCCCTTTCGAGACCTCCCTGTTACCCCGCCGCCCGGCGGGGTTTTTTTTGGCTGGAATCTGGCGGGATCAGGCCGCAGGTGCGTTGAGGAAGCGGACCTCCCGCTGCGGAAAGGGAATCCCGATGCCCTTTTCCTTGAACGCCCGCCACAGGGCCAGGTTGATTTCCGAACGCACGTTGCCGATGCCGCCCTCCGGATCGGAAATCCAGAAACCCAGTTCCAGGTTGATGCTGCTGTCGGCAAACTGGTTGAGGAAGACCACGGGGGCGGGCTCCTGCAACACCCGGCGATGGGCAGCAGCCACCGCCGCCATGGTTTCCATGGCCAGATCCAGGTCCGTGTCGTAGGCGACGCCGACGATGGTGGAAATGCGCACCCGGGTATCGGAGAAAGACTGATTCTGGACGATGTTGGAAACCAGGGTTTCGTTGGGGACGATGAACTCGGTGCCGTTGCCGTTGCGCAGGACGGTGTAGCGGGTGGTGATCTGGGTCACCGCCCCGTTGGTATTGGCATCCACCTGGACGATGTTGCCGATCCGGATGGACCGGTCCAGGAGGATGATGAAGCCGGAGACGTAGTTGCTGGCGATCTTCTGCAGGCCAAAGCCCAGGCCGACGCCCAGGGCTCCCGTGAATACCGACAGGGCCGTCATGTCGATGCCGATCAGGGAAAGGCTGATGAGGATGGCCATTAGCGTCAGCACCGCCTTGGCGACCCGCAGGGCGACGATGCGCACGCTGGTATCCAGCCCGGCGATGCCCATGAGGCGGGCTTCCAGCAGCCCCGCCACCCATAGGGCCAGCACCACGATGGCGAAGACGGTGGCCACGCCATGGATGACCATCCACAGGGTGATGCGCTGCTTGCCCACCGGCACCGCGACATTCTCCAGGGCGTCGATGACGAAGGGCGCCAGATCGGTGATGTAGAGGGCCAGGCTGCCCCAGATGATCAGGGTGAGGATGCGTTCCGAAGCCGCCAGCCAGGTGGCCGACGGGAAGGCATAGCGCATCACATAGACCGTGCTGCGCACCAGGGCCAGGGTCGCCAGGAGGGGGATGGCCAGCCACAGCAGATTGACATGGATGAAGTGGTGCAGGGCCAGTTGGGCCGATCCCACCAGCACCAGGGCCGTCAGCGGGAAGGCAAGGCGGGAACTGGCGCTGCGCAGTCGGCTGGCCTCCGGCCCCCGGGAGCGCTTCCGCCACCAGCCGGCCACCAGGGCGGCGATACCCATGCAGACCACCAGGGCGACCACCTGCCAGATGAAATTGGGGTCGCTCAGGTCAGACCACAGGTCCCCGAGGAGCCGGAGGGCGCGCTTTTCGTTCATGCTTTCCGTTCCAGGACGGCGGCGAAGAAACCGTCGGTGCCGTGGCGGTGGGGAAGGAGGTGCAGGCGCTCGCCGGGCAGGTCCAGCCCGTGCTTGGCCAGGGCCTGGTCCGCCGGCACCAAAGCGAAATCCGGATGGGCGGCCAGGAAGGCATCCACCACCTGGTCGTTTTCCGCATCCAGCAGGCTGCAGGTGGCGTACACCAGCCGCCCGCCGGGCCGCACCAGGGTGGCGGCGGCAGCCAGGATGGCGGACTGCTTGGCGGTCAGTTCGGCGACACTCGCCTCGCCCTGCCGCCACTTGAGGTCCGGGTTGCGGCGCAGGGTGCCCAGTCCGGAACAGGGCGCATCCACCAGCACCCGGTCGATCTTGCCGGCTAGGCGCTTCACCTTGGCGTCCCGCTCGTGCTCAATGCGCACCGGATGGACGTTGGAGAGGCCGGAACGGGCCAGGCGGGGCTTCAGGTTCGAGAGCCGCTTGTCGGAAACGTCGAAGGCGTAGAGCCGGCCGCTGTTCTTCATCAGCGCCCCCAGCATCAGGGTCTTGCCGCCGGCACCGGCACAGAAATCCACCACCATCTCGCCGCGCTTGGGGGCAAGCAGAAGGCCCAGGAGCTGGCTGCCCTCGTCCTGGACCTCGAAGCTGCCGTCCAGGAAGAGCGGATGCTTGGCGAGGGCCGGCTTTTCCTGGAGGCGGATGGCCAAGGAGGACAGCGCCCCGGCGGTCGCGGCGATGCCGTCGGCCTTCAAACGTTCCAGCACCTTGTCCCGGTCCGCCTTGAGAGCATTGACCCGCAGGTCCAGGGGGGCCGGCTGGTTCAGGGCCTTGGCCAGGGGCTCCACCTCGGCCTCGCCGAACTGGGCCGCCAGGCGCTCATAGAGCCAGCCGGGCAGGTCGCAGCGTACAGCCGGCGGCAGGTCGCCGTCCTTGACGGCCTTGACCGTGCCCAGCCACTCGGCTTCGCTGGCCTTCAACACCGGTTCCAGCTCCCGCTG
>JBLNBI010000067.1:0-12944 GCA_050259815.1 Actinomycetota bacterium
GGACATCTTCGCCGCCGCAGCCCTGGCGGACGGCACCATGTACAAGTCCGCCACCTCCCTCACGGAAGCCGGCAAGGTCATGGCCAGCGGCGACGCCCCCGACCCGGACAGGCTGGGAACCGAGGCCTGGGCCTGCGGCGGCCGGCGGCCGCTGCTCATGCCGGTGAGCGTGTGGCACGGCCAGGGGGACAACATCGTGAACCGGGCCAACGGCGACCAGGTGGTGCGCCAGTTTTCCAAGCTCAACGACTGGGCCGACGACGGCAAGGAAAACGGCTCCGCCGTCGAGGGCCCCAGTACCCGCAGCGGCCAGGTGGAAGGCGGTTACGCCTACACCGTGTCCACCTACAGCCGCCAGGGAAAACCCCTCATCGAGTATTACCAGGTGGCCAGGATGGGCCACGCCTGGAGCGGCGGCAAGGACGACCTGATGTTCAGCGACGCCAAGGGCCCGAACGCCAGCCGGATCATCTGGGATTTCTTCCGGCAGTTCAGCCGCTGAATTTCGCTCCCGTGTCCCACAGAGAAGGGGCGGATCGAAAGAATGGATTGGCGGGCAGGCCGTAGCCCCCCATCAGGCAAATCTGCAACGCTCCAAGCGTAGAGGCTCCCTCCATGGCAGGGGGCGAAAGGTATTCGAGCGGTAGGTCATCAACCGCTCAACTCCGCAAAACCATCCCCGAGAAATGGGGCCCGGGCCCCATGTTCCCGGCATAGAACAAAAACATAAAGTCTGGGTCATCAACCGCTAGCGGTTCTCATTCACCTTCTTACCGGAGGGGATATCGTGGCCCTGTCAGACAGATTCTCCATCGCCGCGCCCCCACCTTCCTCTGGCCCCTCGCACGAAAGGAGCGCATCCGTGTTTTCAAACCTGAAAGTAGGAACCAAGCTCGGCCTGGGATTCGGGATCGTCGTGCTGTTCATCGTCGGGATGGCGGCGGCGGCGATGTCCAGCACCGCCGGCCTGGGCGACGCCCTGCGGAAAATCGTCGACCAGGATCTGCTGAAATTCGAACTCGCTTCCGAGATTTCCGCCCGGGCACGAACCAATGCCTACCTCAGCATGGAACTGGTCATCGCCGAAGGCCCGGAACAACGGCGCCGGATACTCGACGGCATCGGCGAGAACCGGAAGGTCATTTCCGACGACCTGGAAAAGCTGGACAAGCTGGTCTACCGGCCCGAAGGCAAGGCCCTTCTGGCCCGGATCAAGGAGCAGCGAGCCGCCTACGTGGATTCCTTCTCCCTGGTGGCCCGCCTGGTGGAGGAAGGCCGGCGGGACGAGGCCGTCCGGACTATGAACGGCCAGACCCTGGGCGCGCTGGGCAAGACGCTGGATACCATCGGCGAATTGATCCAGCTGCAGCGGACCATCGCCGACGAGAGCGCCCGAGGCGCCTTCGTCGCTGCCGACCGGGCCACCGTGGTCATGCTTTGCCTGGGGCTCGTGGCAACCTGTATCGGCCTCCTGGTGGCCTTCGCCATCGTTCGCAACCTCACCCGCCAGCTGGGCGGCGAACCGGCCTATGCGGCGGCGATCGCCAAGCAGGTCGCCGCCGGCGACCTGACCCAGGAAATCGTCCTGCGCCCCGGGGACCAGGACAGCCTGCTGGCGGCCATGAAACACATGGTGGACCGCCTTGCCCGCACCATCGGCGAGGTCCGTGGGGCAGCGGATGCCCTGTCGGAGGCCTCCGGCCAGGTGGCGGCCACTTCCCAATCCCTTGCCCAGGGCGCCAGCATCCAGGCCGCCAGCCTGGAGGAGACTTCCGCAGCCATGGAAGAGATGGCGGCCTCCATCGGCCAGAACACCGAGAACGCCCGGGTCACCGATGGACTCGCCCAAAAGGCCGCCAACCAGGCAGGGGAAGGCGGCGAGGCGGTGCGGGCCACGGTGGAGGCCATGGAGGCCATCGCCGGCAAGATCGGCATCATCGACGACATCGCCTACCAGACCAATCTGCTGGCCCTTAACGCCGCCATCGAGGCGGCCCGGGCCGGGGACCACGGCAAGGGCTTCGCGGTAGTGGCGGCGGAGGTGCGCAAGCTGGCGGAAAGGAGCCAGGTGGCCGCCCAGGAAATCGGCGAGCTGGCGACTTCCAGCGTCGAGAAGGCCGGCCGGGCCGGCCAGCTCCTGGACGAGATCGTCCCCTCCATCCGCAAGACCGCCGAACTGGTGCAGGAAATCTCCGCGGCTTCCGACGAGCAGTCCGCGGGCACGGGCCAGATCAATGCGGCCATGGGCCAGCTGTCCATGAATACCCAGCAGAACGCCGCCGCCTCGGAGGAGCTCTCGGCCACCGCCGAGGAGATGAACGCCCAGGCGAGCGAACTCCTGCGGCTCATGGCCGTGTTCCACGTATCCGGACGGGTTGCGACCGGAGCGGCGACCAGCCCCGCGCCGGTCGCCGGCCGGCGCCGCCAGCTCCAGGCCCCGCCGTCGACCCCGTCGGCAACCGATTACGTCCGCTTTTAGGAGGGCGCCATGGAAGCTGGAATGCATACCCTGCTCCCGGCACCGCCGGAGAATCCGTCCGGGGAAGCCCGGAAATACCTGATCTTCACCCTGTCCGGGGAATCCTTCGCCATCGACATCGTGCGGGTTCGGGAGATCACCGAATATGGCTCCGTCACCGAAGTACCGATGATGCCGGGCGCCGTCCGGGGGGTCATCAACCTGCGGGGAGCCGTGGTCCCCGTCATCGACCTGGCGGCCCGCTTCGGCCGCGGCCGCACCCGGGCAGGCCGGCGAACCTGCATCGTTATCCTCGAAGTGGAACTGGAGGGGGACGACGCAGTGCAGGTCATGGGCATCGTGGTGGACGCCGTCAACGAGGTCCTGGAGATTCCCGGTGCCGACATCGCGCCGGCCCCCAGTTTCGGCACCGGCCTGCGTAACGACTTCATCGCCGGCATGGGCCGGGTGGGCGAGCGCTTCGTCGTCATCCTGGACCTTCCCCGGGTGCTGTCCCTGGGCGACGCCATGCAGACAGGAGACTCCCATCGTTAAGGCCATCATGTCCGCGGCCAGCTCCGCTTCCCTGGGCCAAGCGGATTCTCCAAGCAGGCTGTTTGCTCTACACTGCCGCCAGAGTTTGCGAAACCGCCGAACCGCCGCGAAGAGGCTTAGTCCGGACCAAGGATCACGCGTTGCGGGAGCATCTATCTGGGGATACTTGCGATGGAATCTTCGTCTCCCGTGCAGCATTTCGATACGGCCGACACCGGGACGCCCGGCCGGCGAAGCGCCGACCGCCGCCATCGGAATGCCATGGAGCAACTGGTCCGGGTCGTGCAGGAACTGTCCCTCGCCCGGGATCTCGACGCCATCATGGGTATCGTGCGCCGGGCGGCGCGGGAGCTGACCGGCGCCGACGGGGCGACCTTCGTGCTGCGGGACGGCAACCAATGCCACTACGCTGAAGAAAACGCCATCAGCCCCCTGTGGAAGGGGATGCGCTTTCCCATGGAAATGTGCATCAGCGGCTGGGTCATGTTGAACCGCCAGTCGGTAGTGATCGAGGATATCTACGCCGACCCGCGCATCCCGGCGGAAGCCTACCGCCCGACTTTCGTGAAGAGCCTGGCCATGGTCCCCATCCGCACCATGGCCCCCCTGGGCGCCATCGGCAACTACTGGGCGAAGCGCTATCGCCCTAGCCCCGAGCAGGTGAGGTTGCTTCAACTTCTTGCCGACACCACGGCGGTGGCCATGGAAAACGTCCAGGTCTATTCGGAACTGGAGCACCGCGTCGCCGTGCGGACGGCGGAACTCCAGGCCATCAACTCCGACCTGGAGAGCTTTTCCTACTCGGTGGCCCACGACCTGCGGGCGCCCCTGCGCAGCATTTCCTTCCTCACTCAGCTCATCCAGAAGCAATGCGGCGAACAACTGGACGATGACGGCAAAGCCCATTTCGAGCAGATCATCGGTGCCAGCCAGCGCATGAACGACCAGATCGACGGCCTGATGACCCTGGCCCGGGTATCCCGGGACGAAATCCGCGGAGACCCCGTCGATCTGTCGTCGCTGGCCCGGCGCCTGTTACAGGAAATCGCGGAAAGCGAACCGGGGCGCCAGGCGACCTTCGACATCGAACCGGGCCTCTTCGCCCGGGGAGACGCCCGCCTGCTGGAACAGGCGATGTTCAACCTGCTTTCCAACGCCTGGAAATACACCGGCCAGACGGAAACTCCCGTGATCCGCTTCCACGCCCGGGAGGAAGGTGGCAGGCGGATATTCTGCATCAGCGACAATGGGGCGGGCTTCGACATGAAGTACGCCGACAAGCTGTTCAAGCCCTTCCAGCGCCTGCACAGCTATGGGGAATTCCCCGGGGTGGGCGTGGGCCTGGCGACAGTGCAGCGCATCATCGAGCGCCACGGCGGCACCATTTCGGCCGCCGCAAGCCCCGGCGAAGGGGCCTGTTTCAGCTTTTCACTGCCTGATTAGAGCGGCCTAACCAGGGCTGCCTGGCATATCCTCCACCGGCACCCCGGCATCGTTGCAGAGTGGCTGGTCACGATTCTTCGCGGCCTTAGCCGGCAGAGAAAGGCGGCACCACAACCTTTTCGGGGCGCTACTGCCTAATCTCCATCCCAGTAGCGTTCCATCGCGCCGCCCCCGGACGCGACGCGGTCGAATCAGAAACAGATCGTGAGCCGCCACCCTCTGCACTACCACATCGCCACTGCGTTCACCATCTTGGTGCTGGCCGTGGGAGGGGGGACGGCGTGGATCAGCTATACCCGCACCTCCCGCATGCTGGAATCGTCGGCGGCGGACCTGGCCAGCCGCAGCACCCGGGAGGGGAGCGCCGAACTGGAGCGCATCCTGGGGCCGGCCCGGGCCGCGGTCCGCCTGCTGGCCCTGCAGCCGGTGGCGTCGGCGGACCGGCTGGCGGCCCGCATGGAGGCGCTCGACTTCCTGGTGGAGGCCCTGCGCCTGAGCGACACCGTGGTGTCCTACTACGTGGGCTACGCCGACGGTGATTTCTTCCTGGTGCGGCGCCTGGTGGCCGGAGAGGAAGACCGGTTCGGGGCGCCGCCGGGCACCCGCTTCGTGGTCCAGAGCATCGAACGCGGCCATGGGGACTCCCGGTCCCGCTACATCTATCTGGACGACCGGCTGGGCCGCCTCGGCTCGGCCCTGCGGCCCGAGGCCCTGGCCTTCGACCCCCGCTCGCGGCCCTGGTACGTGGCCGCCATGGGGGCGGAAGGGGTTGCCCGGACCAGTCCCTACGTCTTCTTCACCAACGGCAAGATCGGCAGCACGGTGGCCGTGCGCACCCGGAAGGGCAACGCCGTGGTGGCCGCCGACGTGGAACTGGACACCCTGTCCCGGATGCTCGCCCGCCAGCGGGTCACCCCCGCCTCCCGGGTGGTGCTGTTCGACGGCGGGGGGAATCTGATCGGTCGGGACGACCCGGCCGCCGACGTGGTGGTACGCGAAGCGGACGGCAACGTGCGCCCGGCCACCCTGACCGAACTGGGAGACCCTGCCCTGGCCCGCTTCGCCACCTTCGACCTGGGCCGCCCCATGGAGCCCGGGGCCGCCCCGGTGGTCACCCACGCCCGCCTTGGCAACGAGGAAGTGATGCTGGCCCTGGCCCGGCTCGAACTGGACGACCGCCTGCCGGTATTCCTCGGCGTCGCCATCCCGACCGAGGAGCTGCTGGGCGAGGCGAAGTCCCTGCGCAACGGCGCCCTGCTCGCCACCGTCGCCCTCACCCTCATCGCCATCCCCCTCGCCCTGGGGCTCTCCTATCTCATCGCCCGGCCCCTGCGTCGGCTGGCCACGGAGGCAGAGGCGGTACGCCATTTCGACTTCGCCCACCCTATCGCAGTGAATTCGGTGGTGTACGAAGTGGACGAACTGGCGGCCACCCTCAACGCCACCAAGGGTACCCTCGGGCACTTCCTGGAAATCGTCGCCGAGGTAGCCGCCGAGCCGGACTTCGAGCGCCTCCTGCCGCGCCTACTGGACGAGACCGCGGGAACAGTAGGGGCCGATGGCGGCCTGCTCTACCTGGTCGGCAACGAACCGGACCGGCTCTACCCGGCGGCCTGCCTGGACCGGGGAGAACGCCCGGCGGTGGATCCCGGGGCGGGGGTGGCGGCGGCGGAGGCCCCCTTCGGCCTGGCCCAGGCCATTCGGGAAGGACGGCCGTCGAGCCGGACCCTGGCCGAGGGCGAGAAGCAGGACGCCGGGCTCCCGGTACACCGCCCGGCCGGCGACATCGTCATCGCAGTACCCCTTTTCAGCCGGGGACAGGCGCTGGTCGGGGGCCTGGTGCTGTTCACCGCCACCCCGGTGGATTCGGCCCGCCTGGCCTTCATCGCCGCCCTGTCCGGCTTCGCCGCCGTCTCCCTGGAGGCGCGCAGCCTGATCCAGGCCCAGAAGGCCCTGTTCGACTCCTTCCTGCGCCTCCTGGCCGGCGCCATCGACTTCAAGAGCCCCTACACCGGCGGCCACTGCGCCCGGGTGCCGGAAATCGCCCGCATGCTGGGCCAGGCGGCCTGCAATGCCAGGGAAGGGCCCTACAAGGACTTCCACCTGGATGCCGGGCAATGGGAGGCGATGCACCTGGCCGCCTGGATGCACGACTGGGGCAAGGTCACCACCCCGGAGTACGTGGTGGACAAGGCGACCAAGCTGGAAACCATCTACGACCGCATCCACGAGGTCCGCATGCGGTTCGAAGTGCTCAAGCGGGATGCCGAGGTGGCCTGCTGGCAGGCCATCGCCGCCGGCGAGGCGCCGGAGCCGGCCCGGGCCCGGCTGCAGGCGGCCTGGCGGACCCTGGACGAGGAATTCGCCTTCGTCGCCGCCTGCAACCAGGGGGGCGAATCCATGACCCCCGAGCAGGTGGAACGGCTGCGGGCCATTGCCCGTCGCACCTGGCGGCGCACCCTGGACGACCGCCTCGGCCTCGGCCATGACGAGCTGGCCCGCAAGGCCGCCCCGCCGCCGCCCCTGCCGGTGGAAGAATCCCTCCTGGCCGACAAGCCCGAACACCGCATCCCGCGCCAGGACAAGGAGCGCTTCGGCCCGGACAACCCCTGGGGCTTCCGCATGGCGGTGCCGGAACTGCTCTACGACCGGGGCGAGCTTCACAATCTCTGCGTGTCCCGGGGCACCCTCACCGAGGAGGAACGCTTCAAGATCAACGAGCACGTGATCCTGACCATCATCATGCTCGACGCCCTGCCGTTCCCGCGCCACCTGGCCTCGGTGCCGGAATTCGCGGGGGGGCACCACGAAAAGCTGAACGGCACCGGCTATCCCAAGCGGCTCCTCGGCAGGCAGATGAGCCCGGTGGCCCGGATGATCGCCATCGCCGACGTTTTCGAGGCCCTGACGGCGGTGGACCGCCCCTACAAGGTCGGCAAGACCTTGTCGGAAACCCTGGCCATCATGGCCCGGATGCGGAACGAGGGCCACATCGACGCCGAGCTGTTCGAACTGTTCCTGCGGGACGGCGTGTTCCGCCGCTACGCCGAACGTTTCATGCGGCCTGAGCAGATCGACGAGGTGGCCATCGAACGCTACCTGGAGGCGTGCCCCGCCTGAGGGCCGCTCCAGCAGACAACCCTGGAGAGCGCGCATGGATGGCGCCATCGGCTGGATCAACGCGGTATTCGAGGCCATTCCCCTCCCCCTTCTGGAGGTCTGGGGACGGTTCGGCTACCTGGTGGGTTTCGTCCTGATGGTGATCAGCTTCGGCGGCTTCACCCTCCGGCCCGGCGGGCGCTGGGGCCTGGGGCGGGAGCAGCAGGCCTGGGATGCCGAGGCCCTGAAGAGCACGGGGCTGACCTTCGTCCTCGTCCTGGCCGCCGGCTACCTGGGGTCCTTCATCGTCCTGGTGCCGGGTGCCCAGACCTTCGAGTCCCTGAAGGACCTGGCGGTCTTCACCTGCATCGTCCTCTTCGGCTACCCCGCCCTCATCATCGTCCCTTTCGCCTACGGACTCTCCGACCTGATCGAGGGGGTGCCCCCCGGCTTCCTGCTGGAGTGGCTGCCCGGCTATTTCATCAACCCGGCCTGCTTCTGGATGGCCTATCAGCTCATCGGCAGGAATCCCGATTTCCGGCGGCGCCGGACCTGGGGCTGGTACGGCCTCTTCGTCCTGGCCTTCATGGCCATCGAGCCCCAGCTCTGGGGCTATATCTGCGCCGGCAAGTTCACCCCGGAGATCTCCTACCGCAACATCACCCCGGCCCTGTTCTTCACCACGGCGATCACCTGGGCCCTGGCCCCCTTCGCCCTGCTGGCCGCCTTCCCCCTGGCCCGCCGGCTCGGCCTGTACTGGGCGGAAATCCCCGGACATGTGCGGGAACGGGAGATCGGCCGCCGGGAATGGATCTGGGAGGCCGGAAGCGACGGCGCGTGCGAGGTCGGCGAGCGCCACGGGACGCCGATCCGGATGTTCCTGGTCACTCCGTTCATCGTCCTCGTCCTGGTCATGGTGGGCGCCACGGCCTACGCGACCCTGCGCAGCGCCGAGGAGGCAGCCGGCAGGCTGGCGGCCCGGCTGCACCAGGACAGTTCGGAAAACATCCGGCTTCGCCTCGACGACTACCTGGAAAAGGCCCGGCACGGGGATGACCTCCGGCACGGCGACGACATCAGCCGGCTGCTCCACCACCTGCCCATCGCCGGCCACGGCGAGGCCTTCATCATCGACCGGGGCGGCCGGCAGATCGCCTCCTCCGGCAGCCCGCTGCAGGCGGTGGCCTTCGCCAACGCCTACGGCTACGACCCTGTCGCCCAGCAGGCGGTGGACGCCCTGCGGAAAACCGCCGGCAGCCTGGGGGCTCTCGGATCCGCCGTCCAGTTCCATTTCGATATCGTCACCGCCAAGCCCCTGGCCCGGGAAACCTGGCTGTCCCAGGCGACCCCCTACCGGGACCGCGGGGGCCAGAAGGACTGGATCCTGATGACGGCGATCCCGGCCTCCTATTACCTGGCGGGGGTGCGGGCCGGAAACAGCCGCTCCGCCATGATCTTCGCCCTGGCCCTCACCCTGTCCCTGGCGGTGGCGGCCTACCTGGCGACAGCGGTGGCGGCGCCCATCTGCCGAATTTCCCGGGCCACCGAAGCACTGATGCTGGGCGACCTGGAGCAGCGGGTTCCTGAAAGCCGGCTGGCGGAACTGGGGGCCCTGTCCCGCTCCTTCAATGCCATGGCCGAGCAGCTCCAGGCCTCCTTCCGGGACCTGCGGGACGAGGTGGAGACACGCAAGGCCCGGGAACGGGAGCTGGAGGAAAGCCGGGCCCGGGCCCTGCTCAGCGAAAACCGGCTCCAGCTCGCCACCCGGGCCGCCCGGGCCGGCATCTGGGACTGGGACGTGGAGAAGAACCGGCTGGAATGGGACGATGCCATGTACCAGTTGTACGGCGTGGCCCGGGAGGACTTCGGCAGAGCCTACGAGGCCTGGTCCCGCTGCCTGGCCCCGGAAGACTTCGAGCGGGCCACGGCGGAGGTGGAGGCGGCACTCCGGGGGGAACGGGAATTCGAGTCGGAATTCCGGGTGGTCTGGCCCGACGGTTCCACCCATTACCTCAAGGCCATGGCCCAGGTCATCCGGGGCGAGGACGGCCATCCCCTGCGCATGGTGGGCATCAATTACGACATCACGGAGCAGAAACGGGCCGCCGACGTCGTCATGAAGCTGAACGCCGAACTGGAACAGCGGGTGGCCGAGCGCACGGCCCAGCTGGAAGCCGCCAACAAGGAGCTGGAGGCCTTCTCCTACTCGGTATCCCACGATCTCAAGGCGCCCCTGCGGGGCATCGACGGCTACAGCCAGCTCCTGGAGGGGAGCGCCGGCGACCGCCTGGACGAGGAAGACCGCTATTTCCTGAAGAACATCCGGGACGGCGCGGCCCAGATGCAGGCGCTGATCGGCGACCTGCTGGGCTACGCCCGCATGGAGCGGCGCACCCTGGGGGACGACCGCCTCGACCTGCCCGCCTGCGTGGCGGCGGTCCTGCAGCTCTATGCCCACGCCATGGAGGGGGGCGGCATGGTGCTGAAGAGCGCGGTCCCGCCCCTGGCCGTGCGCGCCGACCGTGACGGGTTGGCCATGGTGCTGCGCAACTTGATCGACAACGGCCTCAAGTTCAGCCGGGACGCCAAGCCGCCGACCGTGGAAATCGGCGCCCGGGACGACGGGGACCGGGTGGTGCTGTGGGTGAAGGACAACGGCATCGGCTTCGACATGAAATTCCATGACCGCATTTTCGAAATCTTCAGCCGCCTGGAACCGGCGGAGAACTATTCGGGGACCGGCGTCGGGCTGGCCCTGGTGCGCAAGGCGATGCAGCGCATGGGCGGCCGGGTATGGGCGGAGAGCGCCCCGGGCCGGGGCGCCACCTTTTTCCTGGAGTTGAAACATGGCTAATTTCGCTACCCTCCCCCGGCCGGTCCTGCTGGTGGAGGACAACCCGGTGGATATCGACCTGACCCAGCGGGCCTTCGCCCGCCAGAAGCTGACCAACCCGATCCAGGTGGCCCGCAATGGCGAGGAAGCCCTGGCCTACATCCCCCGCTGGCAAGCCGGGGAGACGACGCCCCTCCTGGCCCTCCTCGACCTCAAGCTGCCCCGGGTCGGCGGCCTCGAAGTCCTGGCCGGGTGGAAGGCTGATCCCGCCAGCCGTTCCATCCCGGTCGTCGTCCTCAGCTCCTCCGCCGAGGACAACGACATCCAGGCCGCCTACCGGCTCGGGGCCAACTCCTACATCGTCAAACCGGTGGACTTCGCCAAGTTCCTGGAGGTGGCGGCCCAGATCGAGCTGTATTGGTGCGCCCTGAACGAGGTGCCGCAATGAACAGGGAACTGCCGAACCGGGTCCTGTACCTGGAGGACAATTCGATGGATGCGGACCTGGTGCGCCGCACCCTCGCCAAGCAGGCGCCCCACGTCGGCCTGGAGGTGGTGTCCACCCTGGCCGAGGCCCTGGGACGCCTGGCGCCGGCGGTGCCGGAGTACGAGATCATCCTGTCCGACCTGCGGCTTCCCGACGGCAGCGGACTGGAACTGCTGGCCCACGTGCGGGAACGGCGCCTGCCGGTGGCGGTGGTGATCCTCACCGGCGCCGGCGACCACGAATCGGCCGTCTCGGCCCTGAAGGCCGGGGCCGACGATTATGTGGTCAAGCGCGCCGACTACCGGAACCACCTGATCCCCACCCTGGCGGCGGCCCTGGTCCGCTTCCGGGCCGAATTCGCCAACCGGGCCCGGGGGCTGCGGGTGCTCTACGCCGAGCACAACGGTTTCGACATCGACCTGACCCGGCGCCACTTCGCGGCCCAGGCCCCCCAGATCCGCCTGCACATCGTGGACTCCGGCAACGCAGTGCTGGAGGCGCTGCCGGCGGCCGACGGGGGCAGCGTCCCTTACGACGTGGTGCTCCTCGACTACCAGTTGCCGGGGATCAACGCCCTGGAAATCGCCAAGATCCTGCGGGACGAGCGGGGCCTCCACCTGCCGGTGGTCCTGGTCACCGGCCAGGGCAGCGAGGACGTGGTGGCGGAAGCCCTGCGCCTGGGGGTGGCGGACTACGTGATCAAGCATGAGCGCTACCTGAACCAGTTGCCCGCCATCCTCGAGCATGCCCACCGCCAGGCCCAGTTGATCGCCGAGCGCCGGAAGGCCGAGACGGAGTTGCAGCGCTTCAATGCCGAACTGGAAATCCAGGTGGAAAAACGGACCGCCGAACTCAAGCAATCCAACGAGGCCCTCCTCCACAGCAACGAGGAACTGCAGCGCTTCGCCTATGTGGCTTCCCACGACCTCCAGACCCCCCTGCGCACCGTGACCAGCCTGGCCCAGCTCTTCCAGAGCCTGTACGGCGGCCGCCTGGACGAGCAGGCCGACGAGCTGATCGGGCGCGTGGTGGAGGCCTGCCACCAGATGCAGAGCCTGGTCCGGGATCTCCTGGCCTACTCCCGGGTGGAATCCCAGGCCCACCCGTTCCGGCCCACCGACCTGAACATTGTATGCAACGCCGTCCTCGAGCATCTCAAGGAGGCCATCCGGGAATCCGGGGCGGAAATCGTCCGGGGCGACCTGCCCACCGTGGCGGGGGATGCCGTGCAACTGACCCAGCTCCTCCAGAACCTGGTGGAGAACGCCATCAAGTACCGGGGCGACAAGCCCCTGCGGGTGACGGTCGAGGCCGAGCGGCGGGGCGGGGACTGGGTCATCGCCGTCCGGGACAACGGCATCGGCATCGATCCCCGCCACCACGAGGACATCTTCGAGATATTCCGCCGCCTCCATTCCCAGCAGGCCTACCCGGGCACCGGTATTGGCCTGGCCATCTGCCGGCGGGTGGCGGAGCGCCATGGCGGCCGCATCTGGGTGGAATCCAGCCTCGGCGAAGGCAGCACTTTCTACTTCGCCCTGCCGGCGATGGAAACCTAGGTCTGCCCCTTGGTGGCCGCCAGCCGGGCATCCCCGGTGCTTTCTTGCGTCCAGACCTCAGTCGAACAGGGGCAGGGTGAGATTGTCGCCCGGAGCGGAAGCCGATACCGCCACCTCATCCGGCCGGCACAGGTTGCCGGCCCGGACCCCCAGGAGACGCAGCCGGCGCTCCAGGGGCGCCCGCTTCAGGCACAGGCCGGCGCTGCGGCGGATGGCCTGGGCGTCGGCAACGGGCTCGGGCAGGGTGCTGTCCCGGGTGACGATCTTGAAGTCGTCGTAGCGCAACTTGATCCCGATGTTCCTGGCGACATAGCCCTTGCGGGCCAGATCGGCGGCCAACTGCTCGCACAGGCGGGTGAAGATTGAACCCAGCAGTTCCCGGTCTTCCCGGGCATGGAGGTCCCGCTCAAAGGTGGTCTCCCGGGACAGGGACTTGGGTTCCGAATAGGTCACCACCGGGCGCTCGTCCCGGCCATGGGCGGCCTCGTGGAGCCAGGCGCCGTAGTTGGC
>JBLNBI010000068.1:0-4933 GCA_050259815.1 Actinomycetota bacterium
CGCATGATTTTGGGGCCTAACGATAAAGGTAAGCGGGCGCCGCGCGGAGGCGGTGGAGGACACCCGAAAGCGGTGTTTCGGCGTTCCGCTTGACCGGATTGTTAGAGCGCATTTTTCGGCCCCTTAGCTTTGCCTCGGATTAACCGGAATAGCCTAGTGATTGCTAGAGCGATAACCACAAGCAGACATAGCCCGACAATGAGTATCTCGCGGGCCCAAAGCGCAACGAACCCCCAGAAATCGAGATGCTTGCCGCTCGGGTATGGGTAATAAATTGACCCAACCATGATTGCGAGCATTATCAATAAAGCGGCAACGAAGCCGAAACCGAGATCGGCCTTGTCTGGTTTCTCGTTCGAGGAGGCTGGGTCCGTCATTCGCATTGCGCTCTAACAAGAAGTAGACGACATTCCGTCTAGTAAACAGGTTATTGAACTGTCCAATAACCTCGCCGAACTCGCTAAGCCGATGTTTGTATTGGTGTAGTAGCACATGACTCTATTGTTCATGTCCAATATCCAATTTCTTTGCATGTCTTGGTGATTACGTCGAGGAAGTGATGCTGGCGTGCATCGTGCCGGAATTCAAATGGCATGGCAATGGACGGCGTCTGCCTCCGGCTGTGGTGTGCCACAGCCGAGCTACCTAAAGCTCACCGTGACGCCAAGGCACCTTAACGCGGCATCTGCTCCGAAAAACCATAAGACCCCGCCGCCGGCTGCCGATCCTCGTCCCGGTGCGCCACCCGCCACACCAGCCAGCGCCCGTCCCGCAGGCGCCAGGCCTGGACTTCCTCGCCGTAGACCAGGGCTTCGTAATACTCCAGGTCGTCGTCGGAGCGCAGGCCGCTCAACAGGAAAACGTGGCGGTAGTAGCAGGGGGCCTCGTCCTCGTCGTAGCCGATGCTGCGGCAGGCGGGCATTTCGTGTTCCCGCCAAGTGGCGATGTGCAGCGGCGCCACGGCCGCATCTCGCCATTCCTCGGGCAGGGCGATCCGCCAGTCCGGGCCTTCCTCGGAGCGCCGGGGAGCCGTTTCGCGCAGAAGTTGGCGTAGCTGCATGGGACTCTCCTTCAGGCCAGCAGGGCGACCGCCTTCACCTGGGCCCACACCGGCTGGTTGGGCTCGATGGCGAGTTCCCGCCGGGAGCGCTCGGTGATGCGGGCGAGGAGCAGGGTGCTCCCCGCTCGCATCTGCACCAGCACGTGGCCCGGCGTATCGGTGGGGACGACTGCGGTGACGGTGGCGGGCAGGATGTTGAGGATGCTGGAGGCAGCGGGCTTTTCCAGGGCGAGGCTGACGTCCCGGGCGTGGATGCGGCAGCGCAGCCGTGCCCCGACGTCTTCTGGTCGGCGCCCGACCCGCAGGCTGCCGCCGGGAAAATCGAGGCGGGAGAGGTTGTCCTCCTCATGCCCGCCCAGAACGGCTTCCAGCACGACGCCGGCGTCGTCGGCGAAGGCCGGCGGCAGGTCGGCCCGGGCCAGGGTTTCCATCAGGGGGCCGCTGGCCGCTACTTTCCCGGCCTCCAGGAGGACAAGGTGGTCCGCAAGGCGCGCCACCTCGTCCGGGGCGTGGCTCACATAGATGACCGGGATGGAAAGTTCGCCGTGGAGCCGTTCCAGATAGGGCAGGATTTCCAGCTTGCGCTTCAGGTCCAGGGCGGCCAGGGGCTCGTCCATGAGGAGCAGGCGGGGGGCGGAGAGCAGAGCCCGGGCGATGGCGACCCGCTGGCGCTCCCCACCGGAAAGGCTGTCTGGGCGCCGGTCCAGGAGGCTGTCGATACCCAGCAATTCCGCCACAGCGGGCAGGGCGAAGGGCTGGGGCGCGGCTGCCGCCCGCTTCCGGCCGAACTCCAGGTTGCCCCGCACCGACAGGTGGGGAAAGAGGCTCGCTTCCTGGAAGACGTAGCCCAGGGAGCGCTGGTGGGTGGGGACGAAGCTGTCCTCGTCCTGCCAGGTTTCGCCGCCGATGGCGAAGAGGCCGCCGGGCGCCCGCTCCAGGCCGGCCATGGCCCGGAGGCAAGTGGTCTTGTCGGAACCGGAATGGCCGAAAAGGGCTGTGATGCCCCGGCCGGGCAGGGTAAGGTCCACGTCCAGGGTGAAGCCGCCCCGCTCAAGGCGGAAACGGGCGCGGATGTCGTGGCTCATCGGCGGCCTTTCACGGTCTGGGGGCTGAAGGTGTAGAGGCCCAGCAGCACCAGGAAACTGAAGGCCAGCATGCCGCCGGCCAGCCAATGGGCCTGGGCGTATTCTAGAGCCTCCACGTGATCGTAGATCTGCACCGACACCACCCGGGTCTTGTCCGGGATATTGCCGCCGATCATGAGCACCACCCCGAACTCGCCCACCGTGTGGGCGAAGCCCAGGATGGCGCCGGAGAGGAAGCCGGGCCGGGCCAGGGGCACGGCCACCGACCAGAAGGCGTCCCAGGGGCTGGCCCGCAGGGTGGCGGCCACCTCCAGGGGGCGGTCGCCGATGGCCTCGAAGGCGTTCTGGAGGGGCTGGACCACGAAGGGTAGGGAATAGAACACCGAGGCCAGCACAAGGCCGGGAAAGGTGAAGGGTAGCGTCCCGAGCCCCAGGGACTGGGTGAGCTGCCCCACCGGCCCGTTGGGCCCCAGGGCCACCAGCAGGTAGAAGCCGAGCACCGTGGGCGGCAGTACCAGGGGCAGGGCGACCACGGCGCCGACCACGCCCTTCAGGCGCGAGCGGGTGCGGGCCAGCCACCAGGCGATGGGGGTGCCGATGACGAGCAGCAGCCCCGTCACCACGGTGGCGAGCTTCAAGGTGAGCCAGACGGCGGCGAGATCGGAGTTTTCCATGCTA
Organism: Actinomycetota bacterium; assembly: GCA_050259815.1. GTDB lineage: Bacteria > Pseudomonadota > Gammaproteobacteria > Burkholderiales > Rhodocyclaceae > JAGTRP01. The sequence goes on from JBLNBI010000068.1 coordinate 2,824, forward strand.
ATGGCGGGAGAAGAAATCCCGGAGCTTGCACAGGGTGGTGGTGATGTCGAAGCGGGTGTCCGGCAGGGCGTCGCCGTTGAGAATGCAGGCGATGGCGGTGGCCGGGTCCTGTTCGCCGGTCAGGAGCACGTCGGCGCCCCGCTTCTTCATGTGGCGGATGAAGCCGTCCCCGGCGCTGCCGGCGACGATGATATCCATCCCGTCCAGGGGGTGGGGGCCGTCGTCCTGGAAATGGTGCAGGAGCTGCTCCTTCTCTAATTCCACCCGAGTGGGCGCCGGGGGCGGGGCATCCAGCCGGTGGCCGGCCAGGTCGTATACAAGCCAGTGGCGGGTCTGGCCGGCGTGGCCCGAAACGGCGGCGTAATCCTTGGTGGCGACGGCGATTTTCATAGTTCGTATCCGTAGGACTTGATGATGGTCTTGGCCTTGTCGCCCTTCAGGTAGGCCGCCAGCGCGGTGGCGGCGGGCTTGTCCTTGCCCTTGGCGAGGATCACGGCATCCTGGCGGATGGGCTCGTAGAGGTTGGCGGGGACGATCCAGGCGGAACCGCTGGCGATCTTGCCGTCCTTGACCACCTGGGAGAGGGCGACGAAGCCCAGTTCGGCGTTGCCGGTGGCGATGAACTGGTAGGTCTGGGAAATGTTCTCTCCCAGGACTGCCTTGGGCTGCACCGTTGCCAGGACCCCCAGCCTGATCATGGCTTCGACGGCGGCGGTGCCGTAGGGGGCGGTCTTGGGGTTGGCCAGGGCAATGTGTTGGAAGTCTCCCTTTTTCAGCACCTCGCCCTTGCCGTCCACGAACCCCTCCTTGGCGGACCACAGGACCAGCTTGCCGATGGCGTAGGTGAAGCGGCTCCCCGGGGCGGCGAGCTGTTCCCTCTCCAGCTTGGCGGGGGTCTCGTCGTCGGCGGAAAGGAAGACTTCGAAGGGGGCGCCGTTGGAAATCTGGGCGTAGAACTTGCCCGTGGCGCCGAAGGCGAGGACGGCCTTGTGGCCGGTGTCCTTTTCGAACTCGACGGCGATCTTCTGCATGGGGGCCGTGAAATTGGCGGCCACTGCCACCTGCACCTCGTCGGCATGGGCGGCGAAGGCGAGGAGGAGGGCGGCGGTGAGGGAAGCGAGGCGGACCATGGGTTTCTCCTTCGATCAGGCGTAAAGACAGAGGATGACGGCGGAAGCCTTGAATACGGCGCAGGCCTGCTCGCCGACGGCGAGGCCGAGTTTTTCCACGCTGTCGTGGGTGACCACGGCGCAGACGTTCTTGCCTCCGGGGGTGACCAGGGTGACTTCCGAATTGACCGGCCCGTCGTGAATGCGGGTGATCTCGCCCCACAGGTGGTTGCGGGCCGTGGTCTTCACATTGGGGTCGGTGAGCAGCAGCACCGACGAGGACTTCACCAGGGCGTAGATTTCCATGCCGATGGCGAGCCCCAGGTTCTCTGCGGACTCCCGGGTGATGATGGCTACCAGCTCGTTCTCGGCATCGAGCTTCAAGCGCACCTCGAAATCCACGTCCCCTTCCCGCAGGCCGACGATGGTGCCGGCGAACTGGTTGCGGGCGCTGGTCTTCATGGACATGCGCTTCAACAGCTGGCGGAACTGCTTGAAGTCGCTGGCCTTGTCGTCTTGCATGGTGGCAGCCAGGCGGTCCAGGGCGGCTTGGTATTCGGCCTCCAGGGCGCGGTACAGAGCCACCACCTTCCGGCCGTAGTCGGTGACCGAGGTGCCGCCGCCGTGGCGCCCGCCGGCGGAGCGGATGACCAGGGGCTGGTCCGCCAGGTTGTTCATGGCGTCGATGGCGTCCCAGGCCGCTTTGTAGGACAGGGGCACGGCCTTGGCCGCCTGGGTGATGGAGCCGTGCTTCTCGATGGCCTCCAGGAGGCGGATGCGGGTGTCCCCCAGGAATGTCCCGAGTTCGGTATCCACTTCCAGCTTGCCCCGCAGGCGATGTTGGGTAGGTTCCATGGTTGTCGCAGTATTGTCAGGTATACAACGAAGACTATAGCGCTACTTCATTCCGTTGAAATGGCGATTTTTGTCCGTTCCGCTATGGTTGTTTCCGTAAGACGGTTTGACCTAGAGTGTCGGCAACCCGACAAGAATCGCTATTT